>CAMPGG010000139.1 GCA_946885335.1 uncultured Chitinophagaceae bacterium | reverse complement strand
CCACCAATGACCAGGCAAACCATATGCGTATACCGGCGGCTTATTTGTGCAGCTAATAATGGAAGTAAAAATGCAGCCAGGGCAGATACACCGTTATAAACCATGAACATTACACCAACCCAATCACCCGCATCCTGGAATACTTTAGACGTGGGATCCGTTGTACCATATGTATTTTGAGCAATGCCGGAAGTTGTATAAATCCACATGGAAAAAAAAGCCACCCAGGTAAAAAACTGAACCAATGCAAGCTGGATCATTGTTTTGGGCATAGTAGCAATGCCTTTGGTAATTTCTTTGATTCCATTTAAAAGTCCTGCACTGCTTGCCTTTTCTTCTTTCCATTTCTCAATATCATCAGGAGGATATTCTTTTGAATTGAATACAGTCCAGAGGACAGCTGCAAGAAATACAACAGCACCGATATAAAAAGAATATTTAACCGATGGAGGGATCACTCCTTCAGGTGCTGTATTACTGATATCAAAAATGTTGGTAAAAATATAAGGTAATGCAGATGCTATTACAGCACCTAATCCGATAAAAAATGTTTGAAATGCAAAACCTGCAGTTCGTTGCGAATCTGGTAATTTGTCACCAACAAATGCACGGAATGGCTCCATGGAAATATTTATAGATGCATCAAGCACCCAAAGTAAAACAGCAGCCATCCACAGCACCTGCGAGTTAGGCATCAGGAATAAAGCAATGGATGCCAGCACCGCGCCAATAAAAAAGAAAGGTCGTCTTCTGCCCCATTTTGGATGCCAGGTGCGATCACTCATATAACCGATGATAGGTTGAACAAGTAAACCGGTAACGGGTGCAGCCAACCATAAAATAGCAATATTATCCAGTTCTGCGCCAAGTGTTTGAAATATACGGCTCACATTGGCATTCTGTAATGCAAAACCAAACTGTATTCCGAAAAAGCCAAAGCTCATGTTCAGGAGCTCAGAAAAACTTAATGATTTCCTTTTTGTAGATGGTATGGCGGACATAAGCTTTCGTTAATTAAGCAATGTAGATTTTGGATGCGAAAGATAAGACTTAATGTAATAAATACACATCAGGCAAAAAAAAATCGCAGCAGTGGCTGCGATTAAAATTTACCAGTGATTTTTTAAAGTGTAAATCCGTTGTGTAAGATGGCTCCTTTCTTAATTACCACCACTCCATCTTTGATGGTATATAATTCATGTTCAGTATCTGCATGATGGGTGCCGCCATTAATATTTACTTCATCACCAATGCGGACATTTTTATCAATAATGGCGCCTTGTATATTACAACGTTCACCAATACCCATTAATGGTGTGCCGTTTTGGTGAGATTGGTTAATTTCTTCAAGCGTTTCATAATAATCATTACCCATTATATAGGTACTAACAATGTTGGTTCCATACCCGATCCTTGAACGGATACCTATAACCGAATTTTCCAGGCTTGAAGCATTGATGATAGAACCTTCCGCAATAACCGTTTTATTCATAGTTGTGCCGCTGATCTTGGCAGGGGGCAACAACCTGGGGCGGGTAAATATGGATCGTTCATTATCAAACAAGTTGAACTCCGGCAATTCGTTGGTAAGTTCAAGATTTGCTTCAAAAAATGAATAAATATTCCCGATATCCGTCCAATAACCATCATACTGGTAACTGGCCACTTTATATTTTTCAAGCGATTCCGGAATGATCTCTTTTCCAAAATCTGTTGCATCTTTTTTCTCCACTTCCAATAAGTCGAATAAAAGTTTCCTGTTGAATATATATATACCCATGGATGCCAGGTAAACTTTGCCTTTCTGCCCCATTTCCTCCCCTGTATCACTCACCCAATTTTCTAACCCGCTTTTAGGTTTTTCTGTGAATGAAGTAATATATCCCTCATCGTTCATTTTCATGATGCCAAAATCAGAAGCATCCTTAGCATTCACCGGGATGGTTCCAATAGAAATATCCGCCCCTTTTTCAATATGATTATCCAGCATATCCCTGAAATCCATCTGGTATAACTGGTCACCGGAAAGAATCAAAACATATTCACTGGTAAATGGACGAATGTGCCTGAGGCACTGTCTTACAGCATCAGCAGTACCCTGGTACCAATTTGCACTATCAGGTGTTTGCTCCGCTGCCAGGATATCTACAAACGCTTTACTGAATGGACTGAAATGATATGTGTTTTTAATGTGCCTGTTTAAAGAGGCGGAATTATATTGGGTTAACACAAACATGCGGCCCATACCAGCATGCAGGCAATTAGAAATGGGAATATCAACCAACCTGTATTTACCCGCAATGGGTACTGCAGGTTTTGACCTGCTGGCAGTTAAAGGATGTAAACGTGTTCCTGCTCCTCCTCCTAAGATTACTGATAAAATTTCATCTGACATATGGTTATGGTTTTACTTCGTTTATTGTATGAATATAATTTTCTTTAGATAGATATTTGCAAAAAATCAACTAAAAAATCTAAAGATCTGCGTATAGATCAATGTATTGCTGTGCAGCAGAATCCCATGAATGATCAATATTCATCATGAATTCCCTCATCCAGAATAATAAATTCTTTTTATTATAAAAAAGATCAATTGCACGACCCACAGCATGCCGGATATCTTCCGGAGTAGCATGGTTAAATCTTATACCAAATCCCTGCCAGTCCCCAAAATCCACAACTGTATCTTTTAATCCACCCGTACTGCGAACCATAGGTACTGTTCCGTAACGCAAAGCATACATTTGGTTCAATCCGCAGGGTTCTACCCTGCTTGGCATTAATAAAAAATCTGCACCTGCATACATCAGGTGACTCAATGGTTCACTGTAACCGATAAAAATATTTACATATCCCGGGAACTGAAGTTTTAACCAATCCAATTCTGTTTCAACTTCCGGCTCCCCGCTTCCAAGAACTAAAAAATTCACGTTCCCATTAAATTCGAAAATAGAAGAGCGGATGGCTTCCGGTAAAATATCTGCAGCTTTTTCTCCAACCAATCTTCCAATAAATACAATCAGTGGCTTTTCAACATCTAACTGAAAACGATTACACAATTCTTTTTTGGATGCCAGCTTTCCATCTGTAACGGTGCTGTCATTAAAATTCAATGGAATAAATTCATCTGTTGAAGGATTCCAAACTTCATCATCAATACCATTTAATATACCGACACATTTGCCCTGCTCATATTCAAAAAGTTTTTCCAAACCATTTGCAGAAATTTTTAATTCTTCCAGGTAACTCCAGCTGACCGTTGTTACTTTTTTAGAACATTTGATGGCACTGGCTAATGGATTTATTTTTTTATCCCATTCAAGCATTCCCCATTTCCAACCATCATAACTGGGTACATAATGATAATGACCCCAATCTAACCAACCCTGGTATTGCGCATTATGAACAGTGAATACCGGTGATACGTTCCGCAAATTCTCAAATACAAAACAATATTGCATCATAAAAGGGATCAGCCCGGTGTGGTGATCATGACAATGAACAACATCCGGTTTGTGTTGCCAGTTATTGATCCAGTCGCAAACGGCAATCTGGAAAGCAGTGAATCTTTCCGCATCATCATCGTAACCATAAATTTTTTCCCTGTCAAGCAAACCATTTATATCCACCAGGAAAAGATCAAAACCAAGTTTATTGGTTTTTTCCTTTATCACACTATAATGAAACCAATTATACCCAAATTGCTGACCTCCCTGGTGTACCAGTTCCCATTCATTATCGTATAAAAATTTCGTTCTGTACATAGGCATTACAACCTTGGCGATATGGCCCAACCGGTTTTGATATTTGGGTAAAGCGCCAACCACATCTCCCAATCCACCGGCTTTTGCGTAAGGGTAACATTCTGCTGAAACGTGAATTATCTCCATATGCTAAACAACTTCTTTTTGCATTTAAGGTAAGCCGTAAATTTTTTACAGCCAATAAATATAACAGGCATCTTTATATGCACATATAATCAAGGTGAATGTTTTATTTCGAAATGTTTGAACAATTGTAGTTATTTTGGGGAGATTTTATTTAAAAACAAACCAATAAAAACCATGGCAACATCAATTGGTGTTACAAAACAACCATCTGCTCCCCGCAATCCAAAAGAAGAAATCCCAACGAATTATGGAGCATTAGGCACACTCGTTTCAGTATTCTTTTTCTGGGGTTTTATCGCCGCCGGTAACAGTGTCTTTATTCCTTTTTGTAAACATTATTTCCAGTTAGACCAATTTCAAAGCCAGTTGATCGACTTTGCATTTTACCTGGCATATTATATTGGTGCGCTGGGATTATTTGCTTATGGCGCTTTCGGAGGCAAAGACCTGGTTGCAAAATGGGGTTATAAAAAATCAATCGTTTACGGATTATTGTTTTCGGCATTGGGTGCCGTTGCAATGATCATTGCGGTAAATGCAAACACTTTTGTAGGCATGCTGGTTGGTCTTTTTATTGTGGCTCTCGGTTTCTCCCTGCAACAAACCGCGGCACAACCTTTTGCTATTACTTTGGGAGATCCGGCAACAGGAACATCCCGTGTAAACCTGGGTGGTGGTATTAATTCATTTGGTACGGCTATTGGTCCCATCGTAGTTGCTTTTGCATTATTTGGAACTACTGCCGCTATTACAGATGAAAAAATTGCATCGCTTGGATTGGATAAAGTGATCTTACTATATTCTTTTGTAGGCGTGCTTTTTATAGGTGCAGCTGCTTTGTTTTATTTTTCTAAAAAAGTTCCATCGGGAATTTCCAGTGAAAAAACTGAAAAGGCAAATAAAGCTTTGTATTCATTATTAATTATGACCGGTTTACTGATTGTGATGTTTGTACCGGTTTTTGATAGTTATAAATTAGATCCTGCAACACTCAGTACTGAAGAATTTCATGACCTGGAAACTTACCGGCTTAAATGGCTTTTTGGTGCATTGGCTGTTGTTGTTTTTGGATTATTGATTGCCAACGTGAGCGCCAAAAGAAATCCGGAAGGTTGGGGTGCTATGAAATACCCCCAGTTGGTTTTAGGTATGTTAGCGCTTTTTGTTTATGTAGGAGCAGAAGTTACCGTTGTTAGTAACATGGCTGAATTATTAAGACACCCTGATTTTGGCGGATTTCAATCTTCAGAAGTTGCGCCTTTTATTTCATTATACTGGGGTAGTTTAATGATTGGCCGCTGGACGGGTTCTATTTCTGTTTTTAATTTTAGTAATAAGACGAAGCAAATTCTCATGTTTGTTGTGCCATTGGTTGCATTTGCCATTGTAATAGCTATCAATGCCATTTCTCAATATGATGTAACGCCACTTTACATGTATATTTTTTGTGTGCTTATCCAGATCGTTGCATTTTATTTTAGCAAAGACAAACCGGTAAGAACTTTACTGATATTTTCAACACTTGGTGTAATTGCTATGTTGGTGGGAATTATGACTAAAGGAAATATTGCCATCTACGCTTTTTTAAGTGGTGGATTATTTTGTTCTATTATGTGGCCGGCTATTTTTTCACTTTCACTTGCCGGGCTTGGAAAATATACAACGCAGGGTTCTGCCTTCTTAATCATGATGATTCTTGGTGGTGGTATCATCCCTCCTATACAAGGAAAGATAGCTGACTATGTACAAACGCAATCAACGGTAGAAGGTTACGGTATTCACCAATCTTATTGGGTTGCCGTAGTATGTTTTGCTTATGTAGGCTTATTTGCCTTTATCGTAAAAGGAATTTTAAAGCGCCAGGGAATTGATTATGACCAAAAGGCAGATGAAGATTTAGAACCTATAACCACATCGAAAGAAGGTGCTTTAGATGTAACTGATAATTAAATTAATGCGAATGCTTGACTTATCAAATCAATTAGCCGTCGGTATCGACATCGGTGGAACCAACACCAAATACGGTATTGTAAATCATCGTGGAGAAATAATTGAAAAAGGTGAATTAAAAACAGAAGGATATCCCAATATAGAAGATTATATAGATGCCGTATATGCCAAGCTGCAACCCATTGTTGCTTCTGTCAGTAATAAATACACTTTAAAAGGTATTGGAATTGGCGCTCCTAACGGTAACTACTATACGGGAACCATTGACTATGCGCCAAACCTGGAATGGAAAGGACAGATTCCATTGGTAAAAATGGTTACGGAAAAATTTGGTGTAAAGTGCATATTAACCAATGATGCCAATGCAGCAGCAGTTGGAGAAATGATGTATGGTGCGGCAAGAGGAATGCGGGATTTCATTATGATCACTTTAGGCACCGGTGTTGGAAGCGGTATTGTGGCAAATGGTCAATTAATTTATGGACATGATGGATTTGCAGGCGAATTAGGACATACTATCATCCGGCCGGGCGGTCGCAAGCATTGGTCAACTGCCTTAGTGGGATCACTGGAAGCCTATTGTTCTGCCACTGGCATTGTGCTGACAGCTTTAGAGCTTATGGAAAATTCCAAAGAAAATAGTCTGCTCAAAAATTATAAACCTGAAGACATCACTTCTAAAACTGTTTATGATTGTGCGCAGAAAGGCGATACCCTGGCCAAGGAAGTATATCGTTATACAGGGCAGATTTTAGGTGAATCGCTTGCTAATTTTATCATGTTCTCCTCACCAGAAGCTATCATTCTTTTTGGAGGTGTGATAAAGGCTGGTGATTATATTTTAAAACCTACCAAGGAGCATATGGAAAAAAACCTGTTGCCTATTTTTCAAAACAAAGTCAAACTCATTTTCAGCGAACTTAAAGAAGCAGATGCTGCTATTTTGGGAGCAAGTGCCCTGGTTTGGGAGCTTAAAGAAAATGCCTAAGCCGGAATATTTATTTAGGAGAAAATACTGCAACCGCTTTTTGTAAAGCGGTTGTTTTTTTATGATGCCAGCAAGTGCACTATTAAATTATGGATCAAAAAAAGCCGTCATTTTTGCAATGACGGCTTTGTAAATTGAACAATAAAATCTATTTGATCTTTAAAACGGGTTTCAAATGATAATCCCCGGTTCCTGTTTGATGAACAGATAATGCCGCATCAAAATCTACCAGGATCGAATCAACTGCACCGCTCAATTTTTTATCCACTTTCAATTTCAGACCGGATTCTGAACCACTGGGAACGGTCATTGGGTATACATTTCCATCAATCATGATGGAGTTGTCCTCACCTAAAACAAAACGAATTTCCTTTACATGGTTAGTAGGTAAATCGCCTTCAGCCAGTAAAGTGTCAATACCATTTTGCAGGCCCAGCAAATTATAAACACCTTGTTCTGTGTCTAATGTCATCCAGCTGTTTTCATCATCCCTGAATTTTACACGCACTTCCCTGATGTCTACATTTACTTCTTCTGCATTATATGGGTTGTCAGTAAGCCGGATCTTAACCCGGGTACTTTCATTTTCTTTGTTACAAGCCATAAATAATACAGAAACGAATAAGCCAAGAAAGGCGAAAGAATAGAGTACTTTTTTCATTGTTACAGATTTTGCCAATTATCCTAAATAATTATGCCAAAACCATGTTATAACGGTAAACCGTGGTTGAAAAATTATTCACAGTAGTTTTACGAAACTTATAATTGACTGATTATAAACACTGCAGGCACTGGCCTTTGTCCAGTTTTGTCAGAGGGTTTAATGGTATTTTTCCCATTCACTATCATGGCGCTGCTTCCTCCCCCATCCAGGTTTAATGCTTCAGCACATCCAATATCCTTTAACATGGCAGCCATATGTTTTAAAGAAGCGCCTTCTGCAATGCCTGGCGCCCTGCCTTCAATCACCAGGATCACCAGTTTATGATCATGGGTGTATCCCATGGCAGTTCTTGGGTGTTTATCATCTATAGCTTTGCCCGCAAATTTTAATTCTTCATTATTGCTGATGGCAATTTGATTTTTTTGTACTAAAACCGGTCCCCCGCCAACTGCTGTTTCAACTTTCCATTTTTTTAATGGGACAACAGGGTTAAATTTTTTAATGACACTTTTTTTATTATCAAAATACGTAACTGAATCCCTGGTTGGTTTTACGGGTTGTTGCAATGCATAAGCTCTTTTTTTTGATGAATCTGTGAACAACCATGCCACGTCAGCCGTCCTGTTTTTGGTAATGCCTATTGCACTACCCAGTGTGTGCCTGTACGTTAGGGTATCTTTTCCCCGGCCCGGCAAGGAATGCACATTATAACTGAGCAGCTTTCCATTTTTTATAACCGCATTCAGGTTTTGATTGGTGGCGAAAGAAAAAAAAGTAGTATTTACCACAACCAGTGGCTGATCATTCTTCTCATAAAACTGATCTGGTGTTAAACGCCTGTTCATTGTAGTATCAGCAGTAAAAACAAGATGCTCGTCTTTCAGATCTGCAACGAGGTAAAAAGCCACATTCGGTTTACCATCAATCGGTGTCGTTGTTTTAAAAAGTTTGACTGAAGCAGGAAGTTTACCGTACGATTCGCTTACATCAGTCCATTCCATAGACTGCGCATTAGCGTTAATTGAAATGAAATTAAAAACTATGATGACAAGCGTAATAATTCTATTCATTGATGTTCTTCTATTTGCTTAATTAACGTATAAGGATAGCCGAT
>CAMPGG010000138.1 GCA_946885335.1 uncultured Chitinophagaceae bacterium | reverse complement strand
ATTTTTTGGTGGATGATATTTTCTAAAATTTCCTTTTCTGCAGTTATACATACTTTGTTATCCTTGCTTTTCCAGGAAGGATGAATACCCAGGAGGTATCGTTCCGCATGCTTTTTAATTAACAACTGCATTGCTGGCAAACCAGGGTTGATGTTTTTATCATACAAACCATTATCCAGTGCCATTAAAAAAAAATAAACCGGTTGAAGACGATAAGCTTCATGTAATTTATGCAGCCATTCAAAGGATGCATATGGATCATCCTTAAAATTGGCCAGGACAGCCAGCCGATCTTTAACACCAGGCAAATTACCTTTCACCAAATCTTTTACCAGCCCGCCGGTATTGCGTATAAAACCTTTATGCTTATACGACCATGCCATATCAATATCATAGGTTGGTATAAATGCAAAACGGGGATTGCGCAAAACCAATGAAGGAAAACGTTCGGCAAACAATAAGCGAAAATCCTTCAACCAAATGTTAACCAGGGGCTGATGCAGAAAACCTTCCCTGTAGGCTAAAGAATTTTCATGAGCATAACGGCCATACATATCCTCTATATGCGGAAGGTATTCTTCGTACCGGGATATTAAATAAAACGAAGCCGCAAATATGTCAAAGCCTAAATCGCCACCGGTACTATAAAAAATCTTATACCCGTTTTTGCTTTCGCAGGTTATGATCTGCTCATTAATTTTCTTTTCAAATAATAATTCAGCAGGCTTGATCCATATTTCGGTTTGATCAATTTGTTGTGGGCTGTAATTTATTTTGGCTCCATTAAAATCAGTGTATTCTTTGATATCCGTTGTAATTTGAAAAGGGATATCTGTGATCTCACCTATTATAAAACGGGTAATATAAAGAAGACGCGGTGTGACGGTATGAGAGTAAATCAACACCTTGCTAAGTTAATTTTTCCCTTTCATCTCAACCCACATCTGGTTGAAAGATTTTTTTGGGAATACCAGGGGACTTCGATTTTTCTTCCAATCTTTTACAAAACTATTCACCACCCAATTCTTGATCGTGCTGTTGCCGGCGTTCATCATGCTTCTGTTAAGCATGGCCTTTTTCCAGGCTTTCCAAGCTATTCGCTCACCCCATGACGATGCACCGCTTTCCACCGCTTCATTCCTGTTTTCAAGGAGCAGTTCATGAATATTGATTTTAACCGGGCAGACTTCCGTGCAGTTACCACATAACGATGATGCATAACTTAAATGTTTCCATTCACCCAAATCCCGCATGTGCGGAGTAATTACAGAACCAATGGGACCGCTGTAAGTAGTTTCATATGCATGTCCGCCAATGTTTTTATAAACAGGGCATGCATTGAGACAAGCGCCACAGCGAATACAGTAAAGACTTTCTCTTTGCTTTTCACTGGCCAAAATATTGGTGCGCCCATTATCCAGGAGGATTACATACATATCTTCAGGTCCATCCGTTTCACCGGATTGTCGCGGGCCCGTAATCAAAGTATTATAAACCGTAATTTTTTGCCCGGTACCAAAAGTGGAAAGCAAAGGCCAAAAAAGTGAAAGGTCATTTATAGAAGGGATCATTTTTTCAATCCCAACGATCACGATATGCGTTTTTGGCCATGCAGAACTTAACCTTGCATTACCTTCATTTTCAGTAACGGCAATACCACCAACATCGGCAACAATAAAATTTGCACCGGTGATCCCCACTTCAGCGGTAATATATTTTTGTCGAAGCTTTTCCCTTGCCACCAATGTAAGTTGTTCCGGTGTGGCTTTTGGATCGGTGCCTAATTTCTCAGCAAAAAGTTTTGCCACATCTTCTTTGCTTTTATGCATGGCAGGCGTAACAATATGATAAGGCGGTTCACCATCCAATTGCTGTATATATTCTCCCAAATCCGTCTCCACACTTTCAATATTATTCTTTGCCAAAAAATCATTCAGGTGAATTTCTTCTGTCACCATGCTTTTACTTTTCACAATGGTTTTACATTGCTTTTCCTGGCAGATTTTTAAAATACTATCGAGTGCCTGCTGTGCATCTTCGGCCCATAAAACTTTTGCCCCCTGCCTGGTGATCCTGGATTCAAATTCTTCCAAATGCTGATCAAGGGTTTCAATGGCACGCCACTTTATATTCTTTGCTCTTTCTTTTGCAAGATTTACATTGCTGAATTGGGTTTTACCCTGTGGTACCACCGCATTATATTTTCCAATATTGAAATTGATTTTTCTGCGATGTTCTTTATCTGCGGCTTTGATGGTGCTTTTGGCTAAAAAAGAATTTTCTTGCTGAGACGACATGCCGTAAAATTAATGAGCCGGAGTAAATTTGTTTCAATTACTTTTTTGAAAGAGATTTTGCTGCAAAATAATCAGTTGCAACACTCTCAAGTGCTTCGTAAAATTCTTCACCATATTTTCTTATCAAAGGTTCTTTTAAGAAAGCGTACACTGGAACTTTTAATTTTTTTCCAAATGAACAGGCTGCCTGGCAAAGATCTTCCCGGGGTTCGTAATTCAGCAAGTCATGATTTTTGGTTGATTTTATACGAATGGGAAACATGTGACAACTGATTGGTTTTTTCCATGTTATTTTCCCATCATTATAAGCTTGTTCAATGCCGCACTTAATAATACCGTTTTGATCTTTTTTGCCATAAGCACAAAGATTGCCGCCAATGGTTGGTGTAACCCATCCAAATTCAGGATCATAATTATAAAATCCCTGTCGTTCAACCTCTCTTATTCCTTCTTCCGTTAAGTAAGGTTTGATAGCATCGTATACTTTAGGTAGGTAAGCAAGTTCCTGCTTTTCCAATGGGGCTCCTGCATCTCCATCTTCGCAACAACCACCTTTGCATTTGTTAAGATCACATACAAACTGCTCCTGAACAATGTCATCACTGACCAATACATTGTCAATCTCTATCACGATAAATAAATTTTGTCAAAGGTAAACATACAGCTTCGATAGATTATGGTAAAAATTGCAAACCTACTTCCATTGAAGGGTATTAATCAAATGTTGCATATCAGCCTTTAAAAAATCATTGACTATGCTCAGCGAATCTGCATTGGGTGCCGCATCAAAATACAATGCACCACGAAGAAAATGTTTTGTGGAATCGCTCAGGAAAAACTGGTTGGCTGTAGCTGTATTACCGGTTAAAGTAAAATAAACACCATTGATATTATTAGGTGTTGTGATATTAGTTGGTTCTATGGATGATGCTTTATATGTATGCTGTTTATAGGACATGGTAAAGGCATCGTTAACCAGTTTTTCAAAATCATTTCTGCCTATTTCTTTATAGCTTAAATAAATCCGGCCATCAAACTGCGGAAAATCAATATTGATCCAGAAAGGATTCTCCGGTTCATCTTCAAAAAAACTGGTGTCCTGCACAATGCGCCCATAAACCGGGTATTCAAAAGAATATGGAAAGCCAGGTTCATTAAATACCTGGTATGATTTCTCCGGGAAATCAATTTTATAATATCCCCTTTCTTTGAAAGTATATTCCGAATTACAACCCAATATAATAACCCCTGAAACAAGGAGCGTTAAAAACTTAATCATCTTATTCATGCACCATTAATCTTTTTCTGAATTCTGTTTGATGGTTACTTTTAATTTGAGAATCCTGTTTTTATCAGCTTCCAGAACGGTAAAATCAAAATCATACGAATTGACCACTTCGTTCACCTCCGGAAATTCTCCGGCCAATTCAAGTACCAACCCGGCCATTGATTCGCTTTCGCCTCTTATTTCATCAAATATATCGCCAGGAATTTGCATTGCTTTGCAGGCATCATTGATCATGGTTTTGCCTTCCATGATATAATTATGTTCATCCACTTTTTTAATTTCTGATTCCTCATCATCAAATTCGTCTTTTATTTCCCCGATGATTTCTTCAAGCACATCTTCCAAAGTTACAATGCCACTGGTACCGCCAAATTCATCAACCACAATTGCAATATGAATTCTGCGTGATTGAAAATCCCTTAACAAGTCCTCAATCAATTTAGATTCGGGTACAAAATATGGTTGCCGGAGTAAAGCCTGCCATTGGTAATGATCTGGTTCGCCCAATAAAGGCACCAGGTCTTTGGTATTGATGATCCCTACAATTTCATCCAGTGTTTTATTATAAACAGGCAACCGGGAATAATGCAATTCTTCTACTTTCCTGACCAAATCACCAAAGGAAGTTGAAAATTCAACTCCACTAACGTCAAGCCTTGAACGCATTACCTGCCTTACGGATATTTGTCCAAATTTTTCAATACCTGCCAGTATCTGCTTTTCTTCATTTGTAATGCCATCATTATTATCCAATTCATCCAGGCCTGATTTCTGTACCCGGTTAGCCCCTAATCCGCTGCCGATACCATCGGCTATTGAAACCATCCAGATACTTATTCTACGCAAAAACAAATGAATAGCTTCCACAACAAAAGATGATCCATAAGCAAATCGCAAACGATTTTGACTGGCCCATACTTTTGGTAAAACTTTTCCAACAAAAACCAATAAAAAGGCAATGATGATAATGTTTACAATCAGGTCGAGGTCGAATGTGATGATAAAATGAATTTTACCTAACGTATAGAAAGATCGCAAAAGATAATTTGCCAGTACAATGATGCTGATATTGAAAAACGTTCCTGAAATCAACAGGGAGGTATAAACTTCCTTTCTTTCGTCCAGTAAATGAATAATTCTCTTGGCTGAGGGGTGCTGTTTGGTCTTCAGCATATTCACATCTCTGCCGGTTAAAGAAAACAAGGCAGCTTCTGCTCCTGAGATGGTAAATGTGAGTAAGAGTAAGAATAATAAAGCAATTACCAGGTAAGTTGTACTCTGTGTATTAAGATATAAAAAAGTAAATCCGGGATATTTTATGAATGCAGATAATACCGAATGATAATCCAATGCAAAAGGTTTTCGTTAACAATCCAAAAGGCAGGTCAATATTGACCTGCCTGAAAGTAAAGTAAAATTAGGATTTAAAATGTTTAATAAGGTAAATCTCCGGGATCGCCAATGGGCGGACTGTCGGGACCATGTCCGCCTTCTGTACCAACATCAGGCTGATGCCCTGTATTGTCCATTCGTTTATCAAGCATGATCAGGTTATCACCTACTACTTCGGTAGCAAACTTTCTGTGACCTTCTTTATCTTCCCAGCTGCGGGTTCTTAACCTGCCTTCAATATAAACCAGGCTGCCTTTATGAAGGTATTTTTGCGCCAGCTCAGCAAGGCCGCGCCATAAAACCACCGTATGCCATTCGGTTTGAGAAACCAGCTTTCCGGCCCTGTCTTTAAAAGTTTCGGTGGTTGCTAAAGGAAATTTTGCCACTGCTATATTTCCTTCCAGTAATTGAACATCCGGATCTTTTCCCAGATTGCCAATCAACATAACTCTATTTACGCCTCTCATACGATTAAAAATTTTTTCTTGTTTAAAATGCCATTTTGCCTCTCCTTTAAAATTAATTTTTTTCTGGCAGAATTTGTCGATTTATTAGGATAAATAGCTTTTTATAAAGATTCGAGGTATTGATTTATGATGCGTGGAAATGGGTAATTGGGCAAATCCCTTCGATTTATCCATAAAAATCCATTTAAATTTTTCATTTTTTGGTGGATGTTCATTTCAATAAACCGGCAGCTGATATGTTGATGGGTGAGTTGCTGTGTAAATACCGGGGAACATTTAATAATGTCAAACATACTTTCATCCATATCATTCTCCTGGCAAAACAGGCGTATAAGATGATTTTCAGGAAGGTTTGAATTAGTCTCAAGCAGGTAAAATTCATATAAATGGCGCCAGATATCTTTTTTTTCTCTTTTAGCCACGGCTATTTTTTTGCCTTTATTTACCAGGAAGTAAGTAAAATGTCTTTTTTTGATGATTATTTTCTTCTTTTTCAGCGGGAAAGCGTCAACAAGATCATGATTAAAAGCAAAGCATTCCTTTTTAAAGGGGCATTGATTACAAAGAGGGGATGCAGGTTTACAAATGGTTGCCCCAAAATCCATTATCGCCTGGTTATATACACCAGGCTCTTTTTTATCCAAAAGCAATTGGGCCAGTTGCTGAAAGATAAATTTGCTACCTGCTGAGTCAAAGGGAACTTCTACTCCAAAAACACGGGCAAGCACCCGGGCTACATTTCCATCAACTACAGCATAAGGCAACCCAAATGCAAAGGACCCGATCGCAGCGGCTGTATAAGGACCTATACCTTTAAGCTTTAAGATTTCAGCATACGTGTTTGGAAAAGCACCTTTTAAATCATGGGAAATATATGTAGCTGAAGCTAACAGGTTCCGGCAACGGGAGTAATAACCTAATCCCTCCCATAATTTAAAAACCTCTTCGCTGGGAGCTTTTGCCAAATCATGTACAGTGGGATAAGTTTGTATAAACCTGTTATAATAGGCAAGTCCTTGCTCCACCCGGGTTTGCTGAAGAATAATCTCGCTCAGCCATATTTTGTATGGGTCTTTAATCCCCTTCCATGGCATTTGACGATCATTTTTTTGATTGTTCCACTGCATTAGTTTTCTTGAAAACAGGTGTGGTTTAAGTTTAAAAGTATGGTTGGGCTTAATGATCTGTACCATAATTCAATAAAGATGAGGCTAAAAGGATTGACAAGATAGGAGTTATTCATTATTTTTTATGCCTATATAGTTGACAATCACTTAATATTGTTTTATATTGAGGTGTAAATTTAAAAACGCTACAATGAGAAAAGCTGATCTTGTAAACTTGATTTCTGAAAAAACAGGCATCCCTAAGGTTGATGTATTAGTAACCCTTGAAGGCTTGTTTAAAGAAGTTAAAACTTCATTATCCAAAGGAGAAAATATTTATATCCGCGGTTTTGGAAGTTTTATTACCAAAAAAAGAGCGGCAAAGATTGGCCGTAACATTAAAAAAAATGTGGCCGTCCACATCCCCGAACATTTTATACCAGCTTTTAAACCTGCCAAAGAGTTTGTTGCTGATGTAAAAAAAATAAATCCATCCATGGTTTCGTCTGATGAATCTATCAACGAATTATAACCTTTATTAAAGTTTTTGTTTAATTACCTTTGCTGCCCAAACAGCAAAATGTGAAGAAACAACAGTGGATAACTGCAGGTATTGGAATTTGCCTGGTAGTTTTAATTTATTTTTTTGGTAGAACCGTACCTGTTAAAGAAACAACTTCTCCGATAGCAAACGGTGAGCAGCAGGTTGTTACATTCGATTCTATTTTAGCCCATGCAAAAGAAAAATTAACCGAAGAACAGGTTCTGCGACTTACACAATTGGAAAATTCAATTTCCCGTGGCAATGTGCAAACGCAACAATTAGAGGTATATCATCAACTGGCGCATTTTTGGAAGGATACTGCCCGGACATTTGAACCTTATGCCTTTTATGAAGCTGAAGCAGCCAGATTGGAAAATTCAGAAAAAAACCTCACCTTTGCAGCCCATTTATTTTTGAGTAACCTGCAAGCGGAAGGCAATCCCGATTTAAAAAACTGGAAAGCCCGGCAGGCGAAAGACTTATTTGAAAGATCTTTAAAAATAAATCCGGACAATGATTCGGCGATTGTAGGTATTGGTGCAGCTTATTTATACGGTAATATCTCTGCTAACCCCATGGAAGGAATTTTGAAGGTTAGGGAAGTTATTGAAAAAGACAGCACCAATATATTTGCGATTATGACATTGGGGCGTGGATCGGTTATATCCGGGCAATCTGATAAAGCAATTGAACGTTTTGAACAGGCGCACCGTATTGACCCTGCTAACCTGGAAGCCATTTTAAGCCTGGCTGATATTTATGAAAAGAAAGGCGATAATAAACAGGCGATTTACTGGTATACCAAAAGTTTACCATTGATCCAGATCCCGGGTTTAAAAGTTGAAGTTGAAAAAAGAATAAACGATTTAAAATAATTACTGACTAACTTATTTATTGACAAACAAATTAAAATTATTAAAGTATGCCTTGTGGTAAGAAAAGAAAACGTCATAAAATTGCAACTCACAAACGCAAAAAAAGACTGAGAAAGAATCGTCATAAGAAAAAGAAATAATTTTTTTATGATATCGTATTAAGCTGCCCCGGGTTATCGTCCGGGGTAGTTTTGTACAACCTGATTGTTGCCGTACAGATTGCAACCCTTCCATTGTTCTTCCTTCCTCCATTCCTGCTAAACTGCAGCAACCCGGTACGGATCACCAATCAGTTTTGGGTACGTGATATATAAATAATAAGCTGTAGTGATGTGAACAAAGAACTAATTATAAATGCCGCTCCGCAGGGTGTAGAGATTGCCCTGATGGAAAATAAAAAGCTGGTGGAACTGCATAATGAAAAAACGGATGCCCGTTTTGCAGTTGGCGACCTTTACCTCGGCAAGGTAAAAAAACTAATTCCCGGCTTAAATGCCGCTTTCGTTGACGTAGGTTTTGAAAAAGATGCCTTTCTGCACTATACAGATCTAAGCCCTTATGCCCGTTCTATTTTAAAATTTACTCAACAGGCTATCAATGATAAAACGCCCGGTGGTTTTGATTTTGGAAAATTTGAAATAGAACCTGAAATAGTAAA
>CAMPGG010000137.1 GCA_946885335.1 uncultured Chitinophagaceae bacterium | reverse complement strand
ATTATATCGTCTTTACAGGTTAGTTCTTTAACTTTTCAAACCTGGATTCTTCCACATTTTCTTCTGTTTGTTCCATTGGAATAACAATAACGAAACTGGCCCCCTCACCATCAGAACCATAAGCACGGATAATTCCATTATGCTTACCAATGATTTTTCTCGCAATAGCTAATCCAATGCCGGTGCCTTCATATTTTTTGCGTGTGTGCAACCTTTGAAAGATGGTAAATATTTTTTCCGCATATTCATTATCAAATCCAATTCCATTATCCTTAATGAGTATGCGACAATATTTGCCATGCTCATCATAACTGTCTACAAATGATAATTCACTTACTCTTGTTGCCTGTATGGTGATATGTGGTTGTACATCTTTTTTGCTGAATTTAAGCGCATTGCTAATGATATTCTGAAACACCTGTCGCATTTGACCGGGAATGATTTCTACTTTTGGCAAAGAACCAACTTCTATCTGTGCCTTTTTTTCCTTGATCGTCAACTCTAAATCACTAAGCACTTCACTCACAACAATATTCAGATCCATCATTTCAAAATTACTGCCTACAGAAAGTTTGGTAAATGACAGCAAATCATTTACAAGTGTTCCCATGCGGGTTGAGGAGGCTATAATTTTATTGATATAATCCAATGCGGTTGCAGGTAAACTTTCCAGGTGACGGTCCTTTACCAGGTTACTGAATAAAATGATCTTTCTTAAAGGTTCCTTTAAATCATGAGAAGCGATAGATGCAAATTGCATCAGTTCACTGTTTGTAACTTCGAGTTCAGCATTGGTCCGCTGCAATTCCATGGTTCGCTCACTCACTTTTTGTTCCAGTATCTCACTCATCATCTTTTGGTCATGAATATCTGTACAGGTACCAAACCATTTTATAATTGTATTTTTTTCATCCTTTAATGGCAACCCCCTGCCAAGGAACCAGCGGTAATCTCCATCATGACTTTGAATACGATATTCAATTTCATACAGCTCACCAAATTGGATAGCATGTTTCCATGTGTCTAATGCCCGCTGCCGGTCATCGGGGTGCAACACGATACTCCATTTATCACCAAGCGTATCTTTTGGATTTAATCCTGTGTATTCATACCAACCTTTATTAAAAAATGAAACTTCGCCATTGGGTTGTGCAATCCAAACCATTTGTGGAATAAAATCAGTTACAAATTCAAATTCCTGGTTTAGTTTCTTTAATTCATCATTAGCTTTTTGAATTGATTTGCGGGCTTTAACCTGGTCTGTCACTTCGTATGCAAAAACAAGGATGCCATCAATTTCTCCATATTGATTCCGGGTTGCCTGGTATACGAATGTGATGTACATTTCTTCCACTGGCTGGTTCTGATCCCGTGCCAGCAAAACTTTTACATCATAACCAATATAAGTTTCTCCGGTTTGGTAAACTCCATCCAATAATTCAATGATGCCCTGGTCTTTTAATTCAGGTAATGCTTCCCGGATTGGTTTTCCAATAAGTTTGCGTTTGCCAAAAAGTTGCTGGTAAAGCGGGTTCACTAATTCATAAACATGTTCAGGGCCTTTTAATGTACAAATAAGTGCGGGTGCCTGCATAAACAGGTTTTGCAATATTGTTTTTTGCGCTTCCACATCAGCCGTGCGCTGTTGCACCAATTCTTCCAACTCTGTATTGCTGGCAATCAGCTGCTGGTTTTGTTTTGCAATTTCTTCAGCTGTAAGATCCTGTATGGCGCCTAATAAGCGGTAGGGAATATCATTATCATTTTTTAAAACCGTACCTGTATCTTCAATGGAAACAAATTCACCATTGCTTTTTTGCATGCGGTACCTGATGGACCAGTCACTTCCTTCATTGATTGCATCCTGTATTTGATCTTCCACTCTTATCCTGTCATCAGGATGAATTTTATCTGACCAAAACGAAACAGAATGTGTATCTGCGGTTTTTTCATATCCAAACCAATTGTAAAAACTGTCGCTCCACCAGATCTGGTCATTCACTAAATCCCGATCCCAGATAGCATCACTGATAGCGCTGGAAATAAGCCTGAATCTTTCTTCGCTTTGTGAAAGTTCAAATGTTCTGTCTTTAACTTTTTGTTCAAGCTGCAGATTTAATATGCGGTAATTTTCTTTTGACTTAACCAGCTCCTGGTAGTTCTCCCTGATCTTTTCTTCTGCCTGTTTTTTATCGGTGATATCTGTGAGACTGATGACGATGCCATCCATCATAGGTGTGGCAATCAGGTTGTACCAGTTTTGTTTATGCTGATTTATTAACTCTGTTTCGATATGAAAAGGCTGACCGGTTTCAATAACCGCATTGAATTTTTCTAAGAATCCTTTTTTCAATAATTGCGGAAATTCTTTTGACAGCATTTTCCCAATATATTCTTCATTGGATTTGCCAAGCATTTCATCTGCGGCATAATTGGCTGCTATCCACTCAAAATCCTGCACCTGTCCCCGGTTGTTCCGAACGGCCTTAAATGCCATCATAACACTCAACGTGGCATCAAATACACTGCGGATTATGGTATTTAATTCTTTTATTCCGGATACATCTACAAAAGTGATAACAGCGCCATCTACTTTTTGATCCTGCCGGACAAAAGGCAATATTTTCATCAGGTATATGCGGCCATTCACCAGTTCCACTTCTTTTTCCAGGGGCACCTGTGTTTTTACCACTCTTTCAATATCCGTTGAAAAATTTTTACTTGCTTTGATGTTTGTGCTGATATGTACAATCGGACGGCCTATATCGCCTTCTATCAGGTTAACCATTTTGATAGCAGCTGGATTAAACTTGCGGATGCGATAATCAGCATCCACAAAAACCTGTGCAATTTCTGTACTGCGGAAATAATTATTCAGGTCATCATTCAGCTCTATTAATTCTCTTATGCGCAGTTGATGTTCTGTATTCAGTGTGTGCAATTCTTCGTTTAAGGATTGCAGTTCTTCATTACTGCTTTGCAATTCTTCATTAGCCGAAAGCAATTCTTCATTGCTCGATTGTAATTCTTCATTAGAAGTTTCAAGGCTTTCGACCGCCATTTGTAAATTAACCCGGGTTTCTTTTAATTCTTCTTCCAGGTCGTGTACATATGTGGATGAAATGACCTCGCTAAGTTCTGTTTGGTCAGATAATGACTTTGCAAAAATGGTCTCATTGCTTTCACTCAATAAGACCATCAGCATATTATTACGGGTGGCAGGTTTTACAATAATGTTAATTGCTTTATCGGGGTTATTGGGAGATTTTACTCCAGATAAACTGATTTCTGCATTTTCTTTTACTGCGCGGCGAATGGTTGCATTTAAGCGGATAGATAATTCCTTATCCACCATGCGTAAAATATTTAACGATGTAATTTTTTCCGGCAGCGATAAATATTTATTGAAATTGCCCACCGCTTCTTTGATCTCAAAATTTTTATCGATATATAAAGCAGCGAAACCATATTTATCAATCAATAAACTTTTAAAATCATCCGAAAGATCTTTACTTAAACCGCTTTCTTTTTGATAAGGGGCTGGCGTGTTTTCCCTGGATGTTTTAAATGCAAGGGAGGATGGTAATCTTTCGGGGTTATAAGTGCTTTCGTGAAATATCTTTCTGAATAATTTCCATTTACTGCTGATCTCTGTAAAACCGTCATTGATGTTTTGTGGTGATTCACTTGGCCCCAGGAACAGGCAGCCGCCCATGTTCAGCGAAAATTGTAAAATCGAAATTATTTTCTGTTGCAAAATGCTGTTCATGTAAATAAGCATGTTGCGGCAACTGACAATATCATTTTTTATAAATGGCGGATCTTTTAAAATATTATGACGGGCAAAAACAATTTGTTTTCGAAGCCTCGGCAGCACGGTATATTTTCCATTTTCTTCTACAAAATAATTTTGCAACCATACAGGATCCAGTTCTTTCAAACTGTTTTTTTCATAAGTGGCCCGGGATGCAAAATCAATGGCTTCAGCATCAATATCCGTTGCAAATATTTTTACATCCAGATTTATATCATATTTCTGCAGCAATTGGTCTATCATGATGGCAATACTATAAGCCTCTTCACCTGTGCTGCATGCCGTGACCCATACTTTTAATACTTCCCCCGATTTTTTTTCATTGATCATCGGGATCAATACTTTTTCACGGAGTATATCGAAAGCAGCATCATCCCTGAAAAATTTCGTAACGCCAATCAAAAATTCTTTACCCAGGAATTGACATTCTTCCGGGGAGCTCCTGAGCAACTGCAGGTATTCTTTAAATTTCTCATAACCCATCAAACCCATTCGCCTTGCAATACGCCGGAGGATGGTGGGTGTTTTATAATTACTGAAATCCTGCTCGCAATGTTTTTCTACAAGCTTCAACACTTCTGAAAGCGAAGCTTCATCCGGTTTACCATTTACACTTACCCGTTCCGGTTTTTCATTGATGTAATTAAAAATTTCTTCGGGCATTAATTCGGGCGACAAAATAAAATCGGCAACGCCTGTTGCAATGGCACTATTGGGCATGCCATCAAATTTTGCCGTTAGCGGATCCTGCACCATTACAAAACCACCTGCTTTATTTATTTCAATAATTCCCTTTGAACCATCAGTTCCGGTACCGGATAAAATAATGGCTATGGCTTTACTTCCCTGGTCCTTTGCCAGTGATCGTAAAAGGATATCAACCGCAGTGTTGGGTGCTTTTTCCTGGATTTTATCTTCCAGTTGCAGGCGGCCTGATTTGATCGTAAGCAATTTATTATTGGGGATTACATACACACAATTTCCTTTTACCAACGCGTTGTGATCAGCCTCATATACTTTCATGTTGGTGTGCTTGCTAACCAATTCAACCAGTAAACTTTTATAATCAGGCGACAGATGCTGGATGATTATAAAACTCAGGTTCCCATTAGAAGGCATGTTGTCAAAAAATTCATGGATTGCTTCTAATCCTCCTGCAGAAGCACCTATAGCGATTATAAAATGTTCCGATTTTGCCATGGTTTATTCAATTGTAACTAATCATGTAATTGATATGCCAAATTTTTGCCAGATATATAATTGGGAAAAAAATTCAGCTTTCCATTTTGTTAAGAATGAAGTCGATTACCGAATTGCGGAATTTTTCGGCCACTTCTATTTCCTCATTGGTCCATGGAAGCGATGTTTTTTTAACAGTTTCCTGCCAGGCGGCAAAAGAAGCACGGGGATGATAACCTTTTCCATCAGTTTCAAATTGAACCGCTTCATGCGGCTTGCCTCCCCATAATATTTTTTTTACGGCTTCGGCTCTGAACGCCAATATAAAATTTTGTTTTTCCGGTTGAAGAGGCAAAGCCATGATCCCGCTTGAAATTTCTGAATAAGCATCTGCCGGTTCAAATACAGATGAAAGAGATGACTGCATATAAACCTTTTGGTTTTCTATTGCCTGCAACCAGTTTATCAATTCATGTATTTCATTTTCTTCTGGCGTTTGGCCGATGCGTTCAATCATTCCATTCATACAAACGGCAACACCATCTGCTTTCAACAGGTTCAATAAATCAGGAGGAAGGTTGCCGAGGGAATTATTCCTGAAAATATGTTCAATAATTTCCGCATGAATTTTATACATCCCTGAACGGTTATCAAAAACATCTTTGTTTTGTATAGAAGAAATTTTTGCGGATAGTGTATGTGAAAGCAATTCGAAAACTGAACACATTTCGTACGAAAGATATTTTGGCTCCCGGTGATGGCAGGCTATTAAACCCCAAAGCTGGTTATCTTTTAAAATGCGGGTTGACATGGAGGCTGCTACTTTCATATTCCGCAGGTATTCCAAATGTACTTCCGCAACGCTCCGCAGGTTACTATCGGATAAATCAGTAAACATGCGGGTCTTAGGATTCAATACGGGATAAAGTTTTACAGGTGTATAATTTACATTTGGTATAAGCCTGTATGGTGTTTTTTTGTACAATTCCCTGGCCTGTTGCGGAACATCCGATGCCGGAAATTTCAAACCAAGGTAACTGTCCATTCCGTCTTCCATCACTTCCGCAATTACATCACCATTCCAATATTCATCAAACTGGTAAATCATAATCTTATCAAAACCTGATAGTCTTTTCAAGGCAGCAATAACTTGTTGGCATAATTCGCGGATATCGGTGCCCTGTTCAATGGCAGCCATTACATATTTTATATCCTGGTACACCGATAAAAAACTTTTTTGTTTATTATCCACCATATCTTCCCGTTCCACTTCCATAACAAAATAATTTGCCTGTGCTTTTACCGTTGACAGGCGGGAGCCGGTATTAAAATCTAATAAAAAAGGTAAACGACTTTGCACCCCGTTTTTAAAAGATTCTTTTATTTGTTCTAATTGATTTTGGGGTAAATATTTGTTCATTAAAGTTTGTACAGCTTCTTTGGCTGGTACCCCAAGCAAGGCGGTAACATTTTCACTTGCCTGCAATATTTGTTGTGAATCGCGGTCTATGATCAATAGGTATCCATGTGGTTGTACCTGGTTGGTTTGATGAAGGGGAACCTTTCCGCAGAATTCCGCATCATTTTTCTGGGTAATGTGCATTAAAAAAGTGATTGTTCAATCCAGTTTTTGAATAAATAAAAAGTTTGATTAGCAGCGTCGGCAATCGGATCCAGGTCTGGTTGAAGATTTAGTGTTGAAATAAAAGTTTCCCATTTTACAGCGTTGTCTTTACCGTATGCATTGAAAAAACGAAGATTGTTTTCCGTTAAGGTAAGTTGATTATTTTTCAATAGCATATTGCAGATTACTGCACCACCAAGGGTGCTGCCTTCTGCAACATATAAAGCACCAAAAGCGTGAGCTTTATTTTTAATATCTGGCATTTTTTTACATATGTCCAGGTCCTCTGTTGAATAACCAATAGATTTAATATCTAATAATAATTTATCGGCAGTTCTCCTTTCATGAATATCAAAAAGGTCGTTGGCAGATAAATATTGAAAGGTAAGTTGCTGAAGTGGTGCAAAAAATCCGTAAAATGTTTTTAAAACCTGGTAATAATCTGCATTTGATTGGATCCGGGTTAATGCTGGTATCAATGATTTTTCTGTAGAGAGGTGGGCTGCTGCAGTGATCTTTTTCAAGGTTGCCGCCACCGTCGGTTCAGTAATAGGCATCAGTAAAAATACTTAGAAAATGATAAAAAGATTTAATTGAGATGAACAATTTCAGGTAATATTAATTTTTTATATTTTTGATCAATAACCGTCCACTACTCATAATGAATGCAATAAAAAAAATATTGGTTGTTGATGATGATATGGATGATGTGCAATTATTTGGTGAAGTCATTGCAAATATTGAGCCCTCAATAAAATTACAGCATGCTGAAGATGGGAGAGATGCATTAGAAAAATTGGCAGAAACTACGAACCATTTACCAGATCTTATTTTTCTTGACCTGAACATGCCCAGGATGGATGGTAAAGAATGTTTGAAAAAAATTAAAAAGGACGATCAACTAAATCATATACCCGTTATTATTTATACAACTTCTTCCCAAATAAATGATATTGAGGAAACCATGGAAACAGGGGCAGTTTGTTTTATCACCAAACCAAATAACCTAAAAGAACTTGAGCGCATACTTATAGCTGTTATAGGCAGTATTCCCGCCGATCTTGAAGGTAGTCTCCGTAACCTGAGCAAAGACACAGGTACATTGATCCATTGTTAATAATACAGATATATAAAATTCGCTATTCAACATCTTTTATTCCCGGCTTATTTTTTGATTCATTGTATTTATCTTCGTTCCAGTTAGCAATTCATTAAAACTGGGTATTGGCAGTAAGAATAAAGTTGAAAGGTATGAAAGGACTAATTGATTTTAATGAACTATCCCGGCAAGAACAGTTAGATATTATTTATAAGGACGGTATTTTTCTTGGTAAACTTCGAACCTTTAACCAATCAAGGGTTTTGTATTTTTATAACAGTTTTTATGCTGAAATAATTTATACCAGGTACAGGCGGGAAGTAAAAATTATACGCTGTTTTGATGGCACTGAATTGCTTGATCCATATTTAAAACAATTGAAAATAGAAGAACTGATAGATTGCTAAGATATCTATCCACATTCTTGAATTTATGGTAGAGATTACCATACATTTGCAACATAACACCCTTTACCTGCATGTCACAAACTGATTACCCTAAACATGTTGTTTTATATGCGGACGATGATCCGGATGACCTGATGCTGGTAACAGAAGCCTTTAATCGTTATGCGGATAACGTTGAAATGGTTACTGCCACAGATGGCAAAGAAGCTGTTTCTTACCTGGAGAATCTTTCTGATTTGGATCCGGCTCCTTGTTTAATTATCCTGGACATTAATATGCCCCGTTTAAATGGTAAAGAAGCTTTAAAGAAGATAAGACAAATTCAACGCTTCGAAAATATTCCCGTGGTACTTTTTACTACATCATCTTTTCATGCTGATAAAGAATTTGCTGCACAACATAAAGCGGCATTTATTACCAAACCGCTGGATGTAAGGCACCTTGAAATTATAGCCGACCAATTCATTGATCATTGTACCGATGAAATAAAAAGAAGTCTTCACCG
>CAMPGG010000136.1 GCA_946885335.1 uncultured Chitinophagaceae bacterium | reverse complement strand
TATGAAGATTGCCTTCCACGGTGCTGCCCGTTGTGTAACAGGTTCAAAGCACATCATAACTTTAAAGAATGGTAAAAAGATACTGCTGGATTGTGGCCTTTTCCAGGGTATGGGAAAAGAGACCGATTCATTAAACCGGCATTTTGGTTTTGATCCTGCATCAATTGATGTAATGGTTTTATCACATGCGCATATAGATCACAGTGGTTTAATACCAAAATTGGTGCAGGAAGGTTTTAAAGGGAAAATTTTTTGTACTACTGCCACAAAAGCTTTAACTACCATTTTGCTGGAAGATTCCGCAGGCATACAGGAAGATGAAGTGAAATACACCAATAAGCGAAGGGCTTTAAATGACCAGCCATATGTAAAACCCCTTTATACGTTGGAAGATGCCCAGCGATCATTTGGTTTTTTTAAACCGGTAGAATATGGTGAATGGGTGGAGATTTTACCAGAAGTGGAATTGTTGTATACTGATGCGGGACATATTATCGGCAGTGCATGTGTGCATTTAAAGATCAACGACAGTGGAAAAATTCAAACCCTAACATTCAGTGGTGATGTGGGTCGATATAGAGATGTTATCCTGAAATCGCCACAGACATTTCCACAGGCTGATTTTATTATCATGGAATCAACATATGGAAACAGTCTTCACGATCTGCACCTGACCACACCCGATATCATTTTAAAATGGATAGAAAAAGCCGTTGAAAAAAAAGGTAAACTTATAATTCCCGCTTTCAGTGTAGGTCGCACCCAGGAAATATTATTTGCACTTAATCAACTTGAACTGGAAAATCGGCTTCCTGAATTAACGTATTTCGTGGATAGTCCGTTAAGTATTGAAGCAACGGAAATGATGAAGAGTTTTCCTGAAAATTTTAACCGGCATATTCAAAAGATTTTATCGGTTGATGAAGATCCGTTTCATTTTAAAGGCCTCAAATTTATCCGCAGTGTAGAACAGTCTAAATTGTTGAATTTTTATGATGAACCTTGTGTGATCATTTCTGCCAGCGGAATGGCTGATGCAGGGCGTGTAAAGCATCACATCCGGAATAATATTGAGAACAGTCGCAATACAATTTTAATGAGCGGGTATTGTGAACCCAATTCCCTTGGTGCAAGGTTATTAAGTGGCGCTAAGGAAGTAAGCATTTTTGGTGTTCGTCATGAAGTGCATGCTGAAGTGGGTTCAATAAGAAGTATGAGTGCCCATGGAGATTACGAAGACCTTTATCAATGGTTAGCCTGCCAGGATCCCAAACAGGTTCAAAGAATGTTTTTAGTGCATGGTGAATATGATGTACAACAGGACTTTAAAGAACGACTTATAAAAAAAGGGTTTACAGATATTGAAATTCCCGAACTGCATTATGAAACCGGTTTAGGATAGAAAATTATCTCAATCAACCAGAAACATATTGTAAAAAATTCTTTCACACATCCTTCATAATTTTCACAAACCCTTAGTAGACCGAGTACAATTATTGCTTCAATAAAATCGTCTATAATAAAAAAGGGAGTGTAGTTATGAAACAAATGAAAACAATCATTTTTGGACTGTTTGCCATTGCCAGCCTTGTATTGGCTGGATGTGCATCTACGGCCTATATTGAAAAAGATGATAATACAGATTTTACAAATTATCAAACATTTTCCTGGATCAAAAAAGATTCGCAAAATGTAGATGCATCTGCTATTGCTAATGAACGGGTACGCACAGCCGTAAACCAGGAGTTATCAAAAAACGGGTGGCGTTTGGTTGATGAAAACCCGGATGTACTTTTAAGTTATGATGTATTGGTAGAAAGAAATGTTAAACAGGAAACGGAACCAGTTTATACAAGACCCTATACCCGGGTATATTATAATCCATACACCCGCCGGTATGGTACCATTTATTATCCGCCTCAATTCCTGGGATACGATAGTTATGAAACGCCGGTAAGAGAAGGTACATTGACTGTTACAATGATTGATGCTAAAACAGATAAAACTGTTTGGCAGGGTTGGACGACAACAGAAATTCAAAGTGGCAGAATGATGAGTAAAGAAGTAGATGCAGGTGTCAGGTCAATATTCCGGAAATTTGATATGGCTAAAAACTAAGGATCTTTTTCAATAATCGTTAGAATTCCCCGCAAGCCGGGGAATTTTTTTTTCTCTCAATCTTAGGTTGGATCAAATAGAAGGATGTTAGCTTTATCTTAAAAGAATTTCACCCTCAATAAATCTGCTTAAATTAAAGCGTGAAAAGATTTCTACTTCTCATTTGTTTTATTTCCGTTTTGCTAAGCCATTCCTATGCACAGGATCTAAGTGGTTTTTGGAAAGGGAATCTTGGAATACCTGGAAGTTGTTTTTCTGAAAATAATATTGAGTTACAAATCAAGGCATCCGGGAATGAAGTTTTTGGAGACTCATATCATTACCAGGATATAGATTATTATGTAAAGAAAGATGTGCGGGGTAACTATAACCAACAAACGAAAAACCTGGTTGTACAGGAAGGTGATGTGACCACTTTTAAAATTCCGGATCGTTGCATTGTTTGTATAAAAAAATATGACCTCACATATTCAAAAGAAGGCAATATTGAAACGTTGCGCGGAATATGGACAGGAAAAGTAATGGGCACTAACCGTGACTGTGAATCAGGATATATTATTCTTACCCGTACGAGTGAATCGGCATTTAAAGAAATTCCCGAGGTATTGATTGATACAGGGGATCTCAGGTTAGATTTTTATGATAATGGAGAAATTGATGGAGATAGTATTACCGTTAGGGTTAATAAGAAAGTTGTGCTTTCAAACCAACTGTTAGGTCCCAAACCGGTAACCATGATGTTAAGGATCGATCCGCAAAATACCTTCCAGGAGGTGGAAATGGTTGCAGAAAATGAAGGTAGCATTCCACCCAATACCGCATTATTAATTGTTACTGCAGGTGAAAAAAGATACCGGTTGTTTTTAACCAGTACAGAAGAAAAGAGTGCAAGAGTCAGGTTTGTATATAGCCCCGGTGCATACAATAGTCTTAAATAGAATTTATTTGCTTAAGAGTTTTTGGTTGACTTTACGTTTAAAAAAATGTTCATCTATCACTTCCATAAAGTGAATTGTAATAATATTTTATCCCTTAGGGGAAGACATTAAAATGATTTTGAAAAATTTGATAAATTCTTTTGGCTCATTTTCCCTGAGCACCTATCTTTGCCGTCCTTTAACAGAACGGCCCGTTCGTCTAAGGGCTAGGACACCACCCTTTCACGGTGGTGATACGGGTTCGAATCCCGTACGGGCTACTAACAACAAGGCTTTGATTAATTTCAAAGTCTTTTTTTATTTGGGTATCTGTGTGAATAATACAAAGTCTTTCATGCGATGGCTTTAAAATAAATTGCAATATTGTACCTTCGCACGGCATTTTAAATACTAAATAATAGAAATCATGAGCACAGTAAAAGTTGCTATTAATGGCTTTGGAAGAATTGGCCGGTTAGTTTACCGGCAGATATATAAAATGGAAGGTATTGATGTGGTAGCAGTCAATGACCTGACCAGCCCGGAAGTATTGGCTCACTTGTTAAAATATGATAGTGCACAAGGGCGTTTTGACGCTGACGTAAAAGCCGGCGATAAATCTATCACTGTTGATGGAGATGTCATAAATATTTATGCTCAAAAGGATCCTGCTCAAATTCCATGGAAAGATCATGAAGTAGATGTTGTTTTAGAATGTACTGGTTTCTTTGCAGATAAGGACAAAGCTTCTGCACATATAAAAGCAGGTGCAAAAAAAGTAGTTATATCTGCGCCAGCAACCGGCGATTTAAAAACAATTGTTTTTAACGTGAACCACCAGATACTGGATGGAAGTGAAACAGTTATCAGCTGCGCATCTTGTACCACCAATTGCCTGGCGCCGATGGCACAGGTACTGGAAGAAAAATACAATATTCTTGCAGGCTTAATGACTACCGTTCATGCTTACACGAACGATCAGAATACACAGGATGCGCCACATCCGAAAGGTGATTTACGCAGGGCTCGTGCAGCTGCACAAAACATCGTGCCTAACAGCACAGGTGCTGCAAAAGCAATTGGTTTGGTATTGCCAAGCCTGAAGGGAAAGCTGGATGGGACAGCACAACGTGTTCCTACCTTAACAGGTTCTTTGACGGAGTTAACAGTGACTTTGGAAAAAAAGGTTACGGTTGAAGAAGTGAATGCAGCTATGAAAGCAGCTTCTAATGAAAGTTTTGGATATACGGAAGACGAGATCGTTAGCAGCGACATTATAGGAATGCATTTCGGATCATTATTTGATGGTACCCAAACAAAAGTTTTGACAGTAGGTGATACCCAAATGGTCAGAACTGTTAGCTGGTACGATAATGAAATGAGCTATGTTTCTCAGTTGGTGCGTACCGTGAAGTATTTTGCAGAAATGATGAATAAATAACTTTTCGATAATAATTTAAATGCCCCGTTAACCGGGGCATTTTTGTTTACATTAAATTTGACCATATTAAAATATTTTTTATGAGCCAGTTTTCAGATTTTGATTTTAAAGATCGTAAAGCATTGATCCGTGTAGATTTTAATGTTCCGCTGGATGACCAATATAAAATCACTGATGATACGCGAATGACAGCAGCTTTGCCAACCATAAAAAAAATTATTGGTGATGGTGGAAGCGTAATTCTCATGTCGCATTTAGGCAGGCCAAAAGAAGGACCAACGGATAAATTTTCATTAAAACACCTGGTTGATCATTTATCCAAAATAACCGGATTCCCGGTAATATTTGCTGAAGATTGTATTGGCGAAATTGCAAAACAAAAGGCTTCTTCATTAAAACCAGGTGAAGTGCTTTTATTGGAAAACCTTCGCTTTTATAAAGAAGAAGAAAAAGGAGATGAAGATTTTGCAAAAAAATTAGCGTTGCTTGGAGATGTATATGTGAATGATGCTTTTGGTACAGCACACCGGGCACACGCATCAACCGCCATTATTGCAAAATATTTTGAAAAAGATAAAAAGATGTTTGGCCTGTTGATGGAAAGAGAAATAAACAGTGCTGAAAAAATTTTGAAGAATGCTGACAAACCATTCACCGCGATAATTGGTGGTGCTAAAGTTTCAGACAAAATTTTAATCTTAGAAAACCTGCTTGAAAAAGCGACAGATATAATCATAGGAGGTGGAATGGCTTATACCTTCTTTAAAGCGCAGGGCGGACAAATTGGTAAATCTCTTTGCGAAGAAAACCGGCTGGATACCGCCCTGGACTTATTAAAAAAAGCGGACGAAAAAGGAGTAAGGATCCATTTACCGCCTGATTCGATCATTGCTGAAAAATTTGCTGAAGATGTTGACGTTTCTTCATCTCTAAGTAACAATATTCCTGAAGGCTGCATGGGGCTTGACATCGGGGCACAGGCCTGCGAAATTTTTAAAAAAGTTATCCTTGATTCAAAAACAATTTTATGGAACGGGCCTATGGGTGTATTTGAAATGAAAAAATTTCAACATGGTACCAAAGCCATTGCAGAAGCTGTTGCTGCTGCCACGGATGCAGGCGCTTATTCATTAGTAGGTGGTGGTGATAGCGTTTCGGCAGTAAATCAATTTGGATTTGCAGATAAAGTAAGCCATGTTTCTACAGGAGGTGGTGCTATGCTTGAATATTTTGAAGGTAAGTCACTACCTGGCATAGAAGCAATCAACCGGTAGAAATATTTTGATCTGCTATGTTTACTATACCAGCATGCATCTTTTTATTTAATGGATTAGTAAAAGCACTAATTTTAGAAAAATATTAAAACAAAAAATATGAAAGGTCGTAATACATTATTGCTTGTTGTTTTGGGTGTTCTTGTTCTGCTTGTTTTTATGGGCTGCGGCCAGTATAATTCACTTGTGCAGCAGGATGAAAATGTAAAGAAAGTATGGAACAATGTTCAATCGCAATATCAACGCCGGGCAGATCTGATTCCTAACCTGGTTAGGACAGTACAGGGAGAAGCTAATTTTGAAAGAGGAACTTTGAATGATGTTATAAATGCCAGGGCAAAAGCTACTTCAATGCAGATCAATCCAGACAATCTTACACCAGAAAATATTGAAAGATTTCAAGCGGCACAAGGAGAATTATCCGGTGCTTTAAGCCGGTTATTAGTAACCGTTGAACGGTATCCTACATTAAGAGCAAATGACGCCTTCCGGAATTTACAAACCCAGTTAGAAGGCACAGAAAACAGGATAGCGGTTGCACGCAATGATTTCAATGCCGCTGTTCAAACATATAATACCCAGGTAAGAAAATTTCCTACAGTGCTGATTGCAGGCATTATGGGTTTTGAAAGAAAAGAAGGTTTTACTGCAGATCCGGGTTCACAAAATGCACCAAGAGTTGATTTTGGAGACCAGGCCGCACCACCTGTAAACTTAGATACAGCTAATTAATATGGGATTTTCATTGTTTCCATGGAAAAAAACAAGGCATTTCTTCACAGAAGAAGAACAAGCTTTGATTACTGAAGCCATCCGTAATGCTGAAATTAAAACAAGCGGTGAAGTAAGGGTGTTTGTAGAAAGTCGTTGTTCTTATGTAGATGCATTAGACAGGGCTGCGGAGTTGTTTTATAAATTAGAAATGGATCAAACGGAAGAACGCAATGCGGTATTGATTTATCTTGCCATGGATGATCATCAATTAGCTGTTTATGGAGATGAAGGAATTCACCAAAAAGTAGGCACAGCTTTTTGGAATGATGAAGTAAAACAAATGATCAGCGCTTTTAACAAACATGATTATGCATTGGGGTTGAAGCAATGTATTGCCGATGTTGGTAATGCGCTGCATATCCACTTTCCTTATGATCATAAAACAGATAAAAATGAATTACCTGATCAAATTTTATTCGGCAGGTAATTCTGTTTCTACGATGAAAAAAACAGGTTTATTTTTTATACTTATTTTGGCAGTATCGATGGCATTTGCCCAAATGCCAGTGCCTAAAAAGCCGGTGCCGCCACGTTTAGTAAATGATTTCACAAATACTTTAACATCAGAACAGGTAGAAGCACTTGAAAATAAACTAGTCGCATATGATGACAGTACTTCAAACCAGGTTGCCGTGGTTATCATCCCATCAACCAATGATTACCCGATAGCAGATGTTGCATTGGGAATTTTAAGGGATTGGCAGGTAGGAACAGCTAAAAATAACAATGGCCTTGTATTATTGATTGCGAAGAATGATCGGGATTTGTGGATTGCAACAGGATATGGTTTGGAAGGTGCTATTCCTGATATTACAGCTAAGAATATAATTGAGAATACAATACTGCCCCAGTTCAGGGAAGATAATTATTACGCTGGTATTGATCATGGTGTCAATGATATTATGAGGGCAGCTGCCGGTGAATACCAGGGTACAGGCAAAAAAAGAACGAAAGAAAAAGGAATCAGCATAGGACGAATTATTTTCATAATTATCATTTTATTTTTTGTTTTAGGTGGAATAGGAGGCAAAGGTGGTAAAGGTGGTGGCATGGCATCCAGGAGAGGTTATCGGGAATTTGCAGGTTGGTGGCTGTTGGGTAATTTAATGGGTGGTATGTCAGGAAGAGGTGGCGGAGGATGGTCTGGTGGAGGTGGCGGAGGTGGCTTTGGTGGCGGTGGATTCGGAGGTTTTGGTGGAGGAAGCGGCGGCGGCGGCGGTGCCGGCGGCAGTTGGTAACTAATAAATTTAATAAGCGGCATTAGCCGCTTTTTTTTATAAATAGACTTTTTTCGGCTAGTCCATACTGTTATATGTGGCAACCATGCAATCCGATATGGAAGACATTCAAAAATGAAGTAATTTTGATTCACAAGCAATTTTCATAATGAACAGGTTCTGTACGCTATTAATATTATTTTTTACTGTTTACCAGGTTAATGCCCAACAACGTTTTTATGTTTTTATACAAACAGAAAATCCGGGCTCATTTTATATTAAGAAGGATAATAAAGTTCAAAACTCATCAACCGGTGGATACTTGATAATTTCCAACCTGCCAAATGGTAAACATGATTTTTCAATTGGCTTTTCAAATAATACATATCCTGAACAACATTTTTCTATTGATTTAAAAGGGAAGGATAAATCATATTTATTAAAAGATTTCGGAAGCAAGGGATGGGGACTTTTTGATTTGCAGGACTTATCTATTACACATGCAGTAAAGGTGGAGCCCGGCTTTAAGCTAAAACCTGCAGAGGATGTATCACCATTTACCAATGTATTAATAAAAGCATCAGGAGATTCTACACTTAAATATACAGCCGTGGCATCTGCAACAGGAGCGTCCACTGTTAATCAAAAAGGAGGATCGGTTAAAGTCACCCAACCAATTGAAAAAGTTGATCAGCCATTAAACACTTCTGTTGAAACTAATAAAACAGTTGATCAAAAAAATACGATTCAAGATGCAGAGATAAATAAGGAGATGCAAAAAACTCAACCTGTAGAAACAAACCAAAAAAACAATTTAACTACACAAATAAAGGATACAACTTCAACAGGAACCTTACAAAAGGCGGATGAATTAACAGGCACAGCAATATTAAAAGAAGAATCAAAAAAAAATA
>CAMPGG010000135.1 GCA_946885335.1 uncultured Chitinophagaceae bacterium | reverse complement strand
TTTGCGCAATGCACGGCACCAGCTTCTGTTAATTTCGTGTATACATAGGCGTTTTCATCCAGAACCTGGTCCTTATAAGGTGTTGATCCAAAAGTTGTGCGGTATCCTTTAACCGCAAAAAGATCTTTTAACCCATATGGAATACCATGAAGAGGACCGCGGTAAATCCCTTTAGCTAAATCAAGGTCAGCTTGTTTTGCCTGTTGCATCGCCAGTTCTTCAGTCAGTGTGATGACGCATTCTAAAGTATCTCCCCATTTTTTTAACCGGTTTAAAAAAAATGTTGTCAGCTCCGTTGAACTGATCTTTTTATTTTTTATCAGTGATGCCAATTGCGGAATAGAATAAAATGCCAGTTCATTCCTGTTAGTTGGTAAAGCGGTATTTTTTGGAATGTCCCAAACAATTTTTTGTTGATTTTGCGGAATTTTAAAACCATAGGGAGCAGGATTAAATGCGAAAGGGTAGGCCAGGTTATTGGGTGGATATTGTTTATGCATGTTTGCATAAATGCGGGTATTCTGTTTTACATCATCCAGCATGGAATCCAATTCAGGTTCAGTAAAATCAAGGTCAATCAATTGAAGGGATTGCTTAATTACCAGCAAACTATCCTGGCGTGTTTGCGAAAATACCTGGCATGTATAAATGAAGGCAAGCAACGTAACTATAAATTTCATTTGAATATTTTTTAGCAAGAGATGTTTATACTTATCTGCAAATTCCATTTGCAAAAGATTAAATGGGTTATCAATTTATATAAATACCCAGGTCAATATAAATAAATAAATGGTTATCTTTTGAACCAAATAATAAAACATGAGAGTCTTATTGTTATGCCTGTTTATTTTAGTTATTTCTTGCCAGCAAAATAAAGGGAGAGAAGATACCAGTGAAATGCCGGTTGATACTTATTTCAATTATGGAGATAGCACTGTATTAAGTGGTGGAGTACAACTGATTCCTATCACAACGCCGGTTGGTAATTTTAATGTATGGACCAAGCGGGTAGGCAATAATAACAGGATCAAAGTTTTATTACTGCATGGAGGACCTGCGATGACGCATGAATATTTTGAATGTTTCGAAAGCTATTTTCCAAGGGAAGGATTTGAATTTTATTATTATGACCAATTGGGTTCTTATTATTCGGATCAGCCAACAGACAGTTCGCTGTGGCAAACCGAGCGATTTGTAGAAGAAGTTGAACAGGTGAGGCAAGCCATAGGCGCCAATAAAGAAAATTTTTATGTGCTTGGAAATTCCTGGGGTGGCATTTTAGCCATGGAGTATGCATTAAAATACCAGGAACATTTAAAAGGACTAATCGTATGCAATATGATGGCAAGTATTCCATTATATGCAAAATATGGAGAGCAACTAAGAACGGGCATGCGGAAGACAGCTGTAGATTCATTAATGGCTTATGAATCGTTGAAACAAATGGACGATCCAAATTACCAGCAATTATTGCGGACGGAATATTACAATAAACATATTTGCCGCCTGCCTGTTTGGCCTGATGCAGTTAACCGAACTTTCAAACATGTAAACTATCCCGTTTACGTAATGATGCAGGGCCCCAGCGAATTTTCCGTTTCAGGAAGATTATTAACCTGGGACAGGATGAATGACCTTGAAAAAATTGAAGTTCCTACTTTAATGGTTGGTGCTGAATACGATACCATGGATCCGAAAACGATGGAGGAGCAAAGTAAAAAAGTAAAAAATGGCCGCTACCTGCATTGCCCGAATGGCAGTCACCTTGCCATGTGGGATGACCAGAAAGTATTTATGGATGGCGTTACAAAATTTATTAAGGACGTGGATGCCGGATCATTTTAAATCATTCATTTATTTGGATGAGTATCAACCTATAAATATTTCAATTTTTGTTAGTATGATATTTGCATATAATTGTTTGTATCATTTCTTCCCATCATCCAGATTTGATACTTGTAAATAATTTTCTTCATAGTAAATCTTGTATTATGCCAATTGTAAAAGTCATTGAAGTAATTGCTTCATCTCCAAAAAGTTTTGATGAAGCTGTTAGTAATGCCGTAACTGAAGCCTCAAAAACCATTCACAATATTGATTCGGTTTTTGTAAAAGATATGAAAGGACATGTGAAAGATGGTAAGATCGTTTCTTATGGAGTGATTTGCAAAATTTCATTCCGCCTTGATTCAAAGGAAAACGAACTTTCGTAAAATCTGCAACCCTGTAGCCTGTAATGAAAATCAAATTTCATTACAGGCTTTTTATTTACACGCCAGCTAAAAACTGTCCGCGAATATAATCTACCACGCTTACCAGGTTTTTTGATTCTTCATACACAGCCAGCTGGCGATCAGCGCCAGTACCTTGTTCCAGCATTTTATGTACATAAGCCACCCGGTGGCGGGAGCCTAATTCATCAACCACATCATCAATAAAATCCAGTAATTCATAAATCAGAACCCTGGTATTTACTTCTTCTTCTTTTCCAAAATCAATCAGTCTTCCATCAATACCATAGCGACTGGCCCGCCATTTATTTTCATTGATCAGGTGGCGACTGTACTGAATAAAATTTAAATTCTGTAAGCGCAGTTTATAGATCTTGGCACACAATGCCTGGAAAATGGCAGCCAGTGTAATGGTTTCATCAACCGTCATGGGTACATCGCAAATGCGAAATTCAACCGTATTAAAAAATGGGTGAACCCTGATATCCCACCATATCTTTTTTGCATTATCAATACAATTTGTTTTAACCAGCAATTTTATATAACAATCATAATCTTCAATGCTGTTAAAACTATCGGGTATGCCTGTACGTGGAAATTTGTCAAATACTTTTGTTCTGAAAGATTTATAACCGGTATGCCTGCCTTCCCAAAAAGGGGAATTTACACTTAATGCAAAAACGTGCGGTAGAAAATACCTGGTTGAATTGGCAATGTGCATAGCCATTTCCCGGGTATCCATACCTACATGCACATGTAAGCCAAAGATTAAATTACTGCGGGCAGCTTCCTGCAATTCATTCACTATTTCATTGTAGCGGATATGGTCCGTGATCAGCTGGCTTTCCCAATGACTGAATGGATGCGTACCTGCAGCACCCATGGATAACCCGATCGATTGCGCAATGTCGAACATCGTTTTTCGCAAAACCGCTACATCGGAAAAAGCTTCATCAATATTTTTGCAGATGTCCGTTCCAACTTCTACAACCGCCTGGTGCATTTCCGCCTTCACTTTGTCTTTAATCACTTTCTGTCCCTCAATAACGATCTTTTGTTCATGGCTTTTTAATTCCCTGCTCTCAGGATCAATCACCATATATTCTTCTTCAATGCCAAGGGTAAAATGACTGTAATTTAATTGGGCCATTTAGTGTTTCGAGTTTAGAGTTTAAGGTTTAGAGTTTAAAGTTTAGAGTTTAGTCCTTCGACAAGCTCAGGATTACAGATTAAGACTTCGACAAGCTTAGGATGATAGTTTAAGAATAAGAGCAGTTGACTAAACGACTAAACTGCTAAACATCTAAACTATTATTGCGCTAACGGTTTTTTAGCGGCTGATCTTTTGATGTATTCTCCCCAGGTCAGGTTATCTGTATCTGGTTTATGTTCCAATGCTCTTTCAATAGCATAATTAGCTGCAGTTTCAACAACCCATTCAAAATTATCCATCCCAACACTTGATTGTTCTGCATCCGGCGCCGGGTTTCCAAAATCAATTGCGTAAGGAACGCCATCCCTGATTGCCAGTTCAACGGTATTAAAATCATAACCAAGGTATTGGTTGATGCGGTAAACGATATCTTCCATTTGCTTTAATCTTTCAATAGAAGGACTGAAAGAAGCGGTATATCTTAAATGAAAAGGATTGCGTGGTTCGTAGGGCATAATGCGGATATGCTTTCCGCCAATACAATAACACCGGTAATATTCATCAAAAACAATTTCTTCCTGTAGCAGCATAACCAACTGGCCGGTCTCATTGTGTTTTTCATAGAAATCCCTTGCATCCTCTAAACGATAAACACTCTTCCAGCCACCACCTGCATATGGTTTCATGTAGGCCGGAAATCCAACATAATTAAAAATGCTTTCCCAATCCATAGGGTAGGCGAGGTTAGAAAAAGAATCACCAGAAGTATCCGTTGGCAATTCATTGGATGGAAGAATAGCCGTTTTGGGAACAGGAACGCCGATCTTGGTCATCAGGCAATTATTAAAATATTTATCATCGGCACTCCACCAAAATGGATTGTTGATCACCGCGGTTCCGGTTAATGCTTCGTTTTTTAACCAGGTACGATAAAATGGAACATCCTGCGATATACGATCAACAATCACGGCATAACCTCCAGGCTCACCCTGCATGGCCTTATCTATCCGGACCGGCTCGGCAACCACATCTTTAATTGCTTTTCCATTTATCCTTTCGATAAAGGCCATGGGAAACGATCTTTCCTTGCCGAACAAAATGCCTATTTTTTTCATAATTCATTTTAATAATTAAGAATGATGCGCTAAAAATCGACAACATCACTAAATTTAATTTTCCATTGTAATATAGTTAAATAACCATTTATCTTTTTCAACAGGTTAATAAACTTCTGTCTGGAACGATTACCTATTTTTGATGCAAATGAAAACTACACACCGGGAAAATATCATCATTTATAAATTCATCATTGTTTCGGCATTTTTAAAAAGAAGTGTACCCGTGCAGGTATATTTTCCAGGGGATTATAAGTTGTATGATGCGTTGCCTTTATTATTGATCAATGACGGGCAGAACATGGAGGAAGTTGGTTTAAAAAAAATCCTTCATAAACTTTATGATGCCAAAGAAATTACTCCATTGTGCTGTGTCGCGATAGAAGCCGGGCCAGACCGGAAAAGAGAATATGGTGTGGCTGGTGTTCCGGATTATCTTGGCCTGGGTAACAAAGCTGATTTATACGCTTCATTCATCACCAGGGAATTATTGCCCTTTTTGCAAAAAACATATCATGAACTAACGTTTACCCATAAGTCATTTGCGGGCTTCAGCCTGGGCGGATTATCAGCATTGGATATTGTTTGGCACCACCCCGAAGTTTTTAAAATGGCTGCTGTTTTTTCAGGTTCTTTATGGTGGCGGTCAATGGATGCAAAGGATATCAAATACAATGATGATCAGCACCGTATCATGCATAATCAAATTCGTAAAGGCAAATATTACCCGGGAATGAAATTCTTTTTTCAATGCGGAAATATGGATGAAACGCAGGACCGGAATAATAATGGGATCATTGATTCTATAGATGATACGCTGGACCTGATCAAGGATCTGGAAGCCAAAGGATATGATAAAACCAAAGACATATTTTATTATGAAATGCCAGACGGTCACCACGATATGCCTACCTGGGGGAAAGCTTTGCCCGTGTTTTTGAAATGGGCTTTTGGTTGATTGGTTGAAAGGTTGAAAGGTTGATAAGTTCTTTAGTGGAATTAGGAATTGGGAATTTGGAATTGGGACCTAGTTAAAGATAATTGACTAAGCACTAAACGCTAAACCCTAAACAATTGCTTTCAAATTAAAAATTCTTCATTAACAAAAAAAGCTGCCTCAATTGAGACAGCTTTTTTTGTAATCAAAACTTTCTATCTATTAAAATATATAGCGTAAACCTAACTGTAAACCCCAGGTACTGGCTGTAGTTGTTACCGGCTCAAAGGTCCTTGTAGGGTAAGCGCTATTTACCTGGTTCATGGTAAACTGCGGCATTCCGGAAGCCATGCCTGAATAACGTAAAATACCACCATTACTGATTACCTGCCTGTCTCTTACACCCCAATCCTTATTAAGGAAATTGGTGAAGTTCAACATGTCAACACTGAATTGTAAAGTGTGTTTTCTGCCACCTGCTCTTACAGAAAAATCCTGTAACAACTTCAAATCAATATTATGTAACCATGGTAATAAAGCACCATAAGCTTCTGCATAATTTCCTTTGTTGCGATCCAGGTATTTGTCTTGTTGTACATAAGCCCAGAAAGCATCAGCGTCAGCTGCATTTGGAATCAGCATACCCGCTTCTGTACGGTCTTTTGGAATATAAAGCAGATCGTTGCTTAAACCGTCATTGTTCATGTCGTTGCTGTAACGGTAGCTAAATCTTCCCTGTGCATTTCCTTCATAAAATACAGAAACAGTAGTTGCAAAGTTTTGCGCATATTCAACACGGTAAGATGCTACAGCTGTTAAACGGTGTGGAACAGAATATTGTGAAATGGCTAAATCCAGATCATTGTTACCACGAACACTATTCAAGTTACTCCATGCTGAAGCTGCTTGTGAACCAGGATTGCTTGAAAGATCCATTGTGTTATTGTAACTGTATGAAATCTGGCCAAAGAAACCATTCCGGAAGTTGCGGCTGATAACAGCAGCATAACTGAAACCATTACCCCGATCAGTATTCGTTAAAACCATTGCTTCTCTAACGCTTGATTCAACCGGCCTGTCTGCAGATGCATCGAAGCGAGGTCTTTGATCAGGACCTGCAGTAAATGAGCTGTTAGGATTCTTAAGGTTTGCATTATACTGGAAGATGGCATTTACATCTTTTGTATAGATAGCTTCCATGGTTAATAACAGATCCCATGGTAAACGTTTGTCAAATCCTAATGAAGTTCTCCATACCTGTGGGAATACAAAATCTTTATCAACAATTGCTAACGATGCACCTGAAGGCAATGTGCTTGAAGATTGAGGGAAAGTTCCGCGATATGCGTTAGGATCAGGGTTGAAAGGATAAGCCGCTGCATCTGCACCAACTCTTTCAACTGTTGCCTGTAAACCATAACTGTTTGTAGGCTGGTTAGTATAATAAACAAACGGTAAACGCCCGGTGAATATACCAGTACCACCACGAACGATCAGGTTACGGTTTCCTTCAACATCATAATTAAAACCAACTCTTGGAGACCATAACATTTTGCTTTCTGGCCATGAACCCACATCAAATTTGTAAGGTTTTCCTTCCAGGTCCTGGAATGTTTTGTCTGCAATAGCGGCATTTGGTTCAGGATCTTTTAAATAAATGGCTTTGTCAAAACGAATACCTGCCATTATTTTTAATTTGTCATTTACTTTGATTTCATCCTGCAGGTATCCTGCTAACTGGCCAAATTCCAAATCTGCAATCGGATCAGTATTATTATAACCATAGGTTAATGCGTAAGCAGTAGGAGCCTGGTTGGTTAAGAAATCGTTTACTGAGTTAAAACGATAATAACTTGTTCCATAACGTAAGAAGCTGTTACCAAAATACAGGTAATCAAAAGCTAAACCTGCAGTTAAACTGTGCTTACCAACGTTGTATGAAATGTTATCGGTAATTGTATAAACTTTATTCTTTACCGCATTTTGGTAGCTGAAAAGTTCATATCCAAGGCTTATATATGCATCACCACCTTCCCAGATATCAATGAAAGGGAAAGGAGAGGAACCACTGGTACGATTGGTTTCAATATTTGTATAAGTACCCAATAACTGGTTGTTGAATTTTCCGAATTTACTTTTCAGATCAACAGTCCATGAGGAAACCAGGTCTTCAAAACCATAATTGGCATTTGCATAAGCCATAGAATTACGGCTCCAACGACTGGAGCTGGCTCTTGGATTGGGTGCTGATGTGGCATTCGTAGTCTGATCATTTGTGCTTTTTACATAATTGTAACGAACACTTAACCGGTGATCATCACTAATGTTCCAGTCAATACGACCTAACGCTTTTACATTATCTGAAGAAAAATTACCCAGGTTCTCATAAGGACCGGTTTCATAACCAAATTGATTTCTTACATAATTTGAAACTGCATCCAGGTCAGCCGCTGTAGTACGGGAAACGTTGGCACCTGTTACACCACTTCTTGTGGCAACCCAGTTTAAACCAGGATAAGTACGGGTTTCGTATTCACCATTTAAAAAGAAGAATAATTTGTTTTTAATGATGGGACCACCAACACGGGCACCATATAATTTATTCGCTGTTTTTTCACTTTCAGCAAGTTTGGCATCACCAACATTTCTACCATTAAAATCCTGGTTACGGTAATAAGTATAAACAGATCCTGTAAAAGTGTTAGTACCACTTTTTGTGATGGCACTGATTCCAGCTCCTGTAAAATTACCTTGCCTTACATCAAAAGGAGAGATGTTTACGCTGATCTCTTCAATCGCATCCAGGGAAATTGGTTGCGCATCACCACCAGGCAGGTTGTTACTGCTTAAGCCGAAACTGTTATTAAAGTTGGCTCCATCGATCGTGATATTATTTAAGCGGCTATCACGTCCGTTAAAGCTGCTCGAATTACCAGCCTGTGGCGTTAAACGGGTAAAATCGTTTATGCTGCGGCTGATAGTAGGAAGATTATTTAATTGCCTGGTTGTAATATTTGTTACTGCACCACTTTTTAAAACCCTGTTATTACGGGTAGCAGAAATTACTACTTCCGAAAGTTCGCCGGTTTCACTGGTCATAATAAAGTCAGTGCGATATTCCTCACCCAATGCTAAAGTAATATCAGAACGGGTAGCCATTCCAAAACCAATAAAAGATACGGCAACAGTATATGGTCCACCCGGATCCATATTTACAATATCAAAACGGCCGCCGGTACGGGTAACTGTACGATAAACAGTTCCTGTAGGTAAATGGGTTG
>CAMPGG010000134.1 GCA_946885335.1 uncultured Chitinophagaceae bacterium | reverse complement strand
AAACGATATCAAAGTAAATTAATCATTCTGCATGAAAGGATCATGCCTGGTTCAGGATTTTCGCTTAAACGACCAGGTTATGGTAAATTCAGCTACCGTTTCGCCAGCAATATTTTTACCAATTGAATCAACACTAATCTCCTGTGCTTCTCCTGTTGTATATGCAGTTTGAATAACTTCTCTTAACCTCTGACCTGCTGAACAAGTAAATAAAGAATTGCCGGTGGCCTTTTTAAAAAAACGGCCTTCTACTTTTGTTACCAGCATGGATACATGAGGTTTTAATCCATAAACATGTGCCATAGCCAGTACGCCAGTGCTCATTTCTGCAGCCATACTTAAACAAGCGAAATATGTGGAACGGAAAGGATTAGTTGAAAACCATTTATACGGAACCGTTACCAAACAGGCATCTTCATTAACCTGTTTAACGCGTACACCCGAAAAAAAAGCACTGGGCAATTTTTTTAATAAGAAAAGTCTGAATTGAAAGGGGTTATGAATAATCCGGAAAAAGGCCTGTGCATTACTGTTAGTTGCAGGTATTTCTCCGGATTTTAAATTCATGTATTAAAAATTTGAAGATTGGAATAATGGTTGTTAGCCATTCCAAATGTCCAGACGAATTATAAAACTTCAACCTGGTTCCTTAAGAGGTCTTCCAGTTCATCTCTTTTCCTGATCAAAGTTGCCTTACCATCTTTAAATAAAACTTCGGCTGGCTTAAACCGGGAGTTATAGTTGGATGACATTTCAAAACCGTAAGCACCTGCATTATAAAAAACCAGGTAATCACCTTCTTTTACTTCATTTAATTTTCTATCCCATGCAAAAGTGTCGGTTTCGCAAATATTGCCTACAACCGTGTAAATTCTTTCAGAACCTTTTGGATTGGATATATTTTCAATGTGGTGATATGCCTCGTAAAACATAGGACGAATTAAATGATTGAACCCGCTATTTACACCAACAAAAACAGTCGCCGTAGTTTGCTTTATCACGTTTGCCTTTACAATAAAATAACCTGCTTCGCTTACCAGGAATTTTCCTGGTTCAAACCAAACTTCAATTTTATTTCCTGTTTCTTTTTCATATTGATGAAAAGCTTCTCCCACCTTTTTTCCCAATAATTCCACATCGGTTGTAACATCGTCATGATCATATGGCACTTTAAATCCGCTGCCCAGATCTATAAATGAAAGATCCGGGAAATGCCGTGCAAGATCAAACATCACTTCCAGCCCTTGCAAAAAAACACTTACATCTTTAATGTCACTACCGGTGTGCATGTGAATGCCTTTCACTTTTAATTTGGTGGATTTCACAATGCGTTCAATATGCCGCATTTGATGTACGCTGATTCCAAATTTGCTGTCTATATGACCGGTCGAAATTTTATAATTTCCACCTCCCATAATATGCGGGTTGAAGCGTATGCAAATCGGGTAGCTGCTTCCAAACCGGTTGCCAAATTGTTCAAGAATAGAAATATTATCGATGTTCAGGTTTACCCCAATTTCTTTGGCTTCCTGTATCTCTGAAAAATCTACTGAGTTGGGTGTAAACAAAATATTTTCAGGAACAAAGCCTGCACGCAGTCCAAGTTTCACTTCATTGATACTGACGCAATCCAGGCCTGCACCTAATTGATGCATGTATTTTAAAATATTGATATTGCTTAAAGCTTTACATGCATAAAAAAATCGGGCATTGGTACTTTTAAAAGCATTTTGCAGAATTTCAAATTGCGTTTTTATTTTTTCTGCATGATATACATACAATGGTGTTCCAAATTCGTTGGCCAGGCCAATCAGTTGTTTGTGGGTTAATTTTTCTGACATCGGTTCGAAGATATTAATTAAAAAAATGCCATAATTCTTTTTGAACTATGGCATTGGAAATAAAAAAGTTTTCATGAAATCAGTCCTGGTCCGGCTCATCATTGTTTTCAATTAATTCGCCATCCTCGGATACTGCCATTAACGTTTTTTCATCTTCATCGGGTGAAGGGTCTATGGGGTTTTCCAATTCAGTTTCACTATGATTTATAATAGTGGGTTCAATCATTTGCTCCGCCAATACTTCTTTAATTTTAGGCAGATCATCGGCACTGTTAATGCCAAAATAATCCATAAAATTTTTAGAAGTGGAATACACTAACGGATGCCCCGGCAATTTTTCATTTCGTCCACTTATTATTATTAATTCTTTCTCTAATAATTTCTGAACTGTGTAATCGCTGTTCACTCCTCTGATAGCTTCAATCTCTCCCTTTGTAATCGGTTGCTTATAAGCAATGATTGCCAAAGTTTCCAGTGCAGCGGCTGAAAGTCGTTTTAAAAACTTTTCACCATTTAATTGCGCAACGGTTTTGTGAAACTCTTTCTTCGTTAAGAACTGCCAACCACCACCACTCATTCTCACTTCAAAGGGATAAAATTCGGAATCGTATTTTTCAACAATTCCATCCATGGCTGCCTCTACCTGGTCTAACATAATTTTTTCTTCCATAAAACCAAATGCATTGTTGATCAGTTCCGTGATCTCAAGATTGGTTAATGGTTTTTCACTGGCAAATATCAAAGATTCTATATGAGGTATAAGGTTGGTAATTTCCATAATTCACGATTAAAGCCTGCCATATTTCCTGGCTATCTGTTGCAAGCTTCCTCTTTTTTCCATTACATCAAAATGTAGTTTCTCACAATGTGGAAAACCTTAACCTTCCTGTAATGCCGCGGCACCGCTCACAATCTCGGTAAGTTCTGTAGTAATGGCTGCCTGGCGGGCACGGTTGTATGAAATTCTGAGAGAACGTAATAACTCATTAGCGTTTTCACTCGCCTTATCCATAGCGGTCATCCTGGCTCCGTGTTCAGAAGCATTGGAATCCAAAACGGCTTTATATAATTGTGTATTCAAAATCTTTGGCATTAATTCAGCCACGAGTTCTGAACGGTCTGGTTCAAAAATGAAATCTGCCTGTACATTCCCCTGCTTTTCCACTTTAGGAATAGGAAGAAAACGCTCCACTTTAAAACGCTGGGTTGCGGCATTTTTAAATTCACTGTAAACGATTTCCACTACATCAAACTGCTTTTCTTCATAAGCCTTCATAGCGGCTTTGGATGCAACCTGCACATTTTCGAATGTGAGATTCAGGAAAATATCTTTATAATCTGCGGAGGTGGTGTATTTATTCTTGGTAAAATGTTCATAGCCTTTCTTACCCATATTCCAAATAGTCACTTTTCCTTTGCTGTATTGGGTTGCATATTTTTCATTGATAACCGATTTGGCCGCTTTGATCAGGTTGGCATTATATGCACCGGCTAATCCCCGGTCAGAGGTAATAACAATGAGTAATACATTTTCTATGGGTCTTTCGGCAGCCAGCTTCATTCCTACTTCACCCTCTCCACTGCTGATAATATTGCTCAACATCTCCTGCAACTTATTAGCGTATGGGCGCATTTGTAAAATGGCATCCTGGGCTCTCCTCAATTTTGCGGCACTAACCATTTTCATGGCTTTGGTGATCTGCTGGGTACTTTGAACTGATTTTATCCGGTTACGAACTTCTTTTAACTGACCTGCCATTTTATTTTATTTTGCTGGATTGTTGCGCGGAGGGCATATTAAAGGCCTCCAAATTGGCCGCAAAAGTAGCTGAAATGGCTAAATATTTCAAATAGATTTTTAAATTAAATCGCTAATCTGTTAAAACAAATTCCCTTTGCAAACCATAGCTTATCAGCAGGCGCCCACCCTCCCGGGGAGATTGCTTTAATTTTTTATTTTCTTCCTTATGAAGTTGAAGGACAACCGGGCCATTGGTCACTTCGGTTAATTTTTCTGGTGGAATTGATAGCATGCCATTTTGAACTGTATCCAGCCTGTTTAAATCATTACTTAAAAAAGCAGTGTCGGTCATAATAATAGCAATCCTGTCATTTTCTGCCAAACCATCCAGTTCCAGTTTAAAATTTTTACGGCTGATGTTGGCAGGTAACTCATTTTTTAATGAAAACGGCTGAAAATAAAAGGTTTCCGTGTATTCCCTGCCTGATGGAGCCCTGAATAAAACGGTGTGCTCTCCTTCAAATTGGTTCAGGGGCAACATAATCTCATAAAACGTACCCGCCATCCTGGCACTATCAGCAGCAATTTCTAACCCATCAAAAGTTAGCATAACGGTTTCACTTAAAGTTACCGGGTCTCCATCAAGCCCCCCTTCTCTAAACCGGAAAAGGCAGCTCACCATTTCTCTACCTTCTTCAGCTATTACTGAATAATCGAAATACAAAGAATCAGTAAGCTTTTCAGTGGTGGTATCGTCTTCATTTTTACAAGCTGCCAATCCCACTATTATAAAAAACAAGTATAAATAACGCCATTTATCCATAGCATTAAAGTACGTAAATTTTAAAGGTTTCAAAATGAATTTTGACAAGGAAAAAATTTAAAAGCAACATCTAAAAAATCATTCATCATGCTTATTTTTCACAATTTCTTTGCTTCCAAACCAACACAAGCCTCCTTGCTGATGTTGAATATGTTATCTTTGCCCTCCTGTCAAATTGGCTAATATTAATTATAGCATCGTATTTGACAAACAATCTTTTTTATACAACAAACAGATATTTTCTGAAACATTTTAGTTTATGAGTTTTATTTCCAAATTGTTTGGTGGAAACAAATCGGAGAAAGATGTAAGGATCGTCCGGCCCCTTGTTTCGGAGATCAATAAATACTTTGAAAGTTACCAATCTCTTTCTAATGATGATTTGCGGTCAAAAACCCAGGAATTCCGTAAAAGGATCAAGGATTACCTGGCAGATACAGACCAGGAGATCGTTAATAAAAACCAGGAAGCGGAAAATCTCGTCTTTAATGACTTAAATGGAAGAGATGCGCTTTACCAGCAGGTTGATAAATTAAAGAAAAAGCGGGATGATCAAATTGAAGAGATCCTGAATAAAATTTTGCCCGAGGCTTTTGCGGTTGTTAAAGAAACAGCCCGCAGGTTTAAGGAAAATACAGAGATCACTTCAAAAGCAACTGACCTTGACCGTGATCTAAGCGTAAAAAAAGATTATATCACTATTGATGGTGATAAAGCAACTTATAAAAATACATGGACCGCAGGTGGTGGCACCATCACCTGGAACATGGTTCATTATGATGTTCAGTTAATTGGGGGCATTGTTTTACACCAGGGTAAAATTGCTGAAATGGCAACTGGTGAAGGTAAAACGCTGGTTTCAACTTTACCCGCATACCTCAATGCATTAGCTGGCGAAGGTGTTCATATCATTACGGTGAACGATTACCTGGCCCGTCGTGACCAGGAATGGAACGGAACTATTTTTGAATGGCTGGGGCTTCGCGTTGATTGTATTGATAAACATCAACCCAATAGTGAAGAACGTCGCCGTGCATACCAGGCTGATATTACTTACGGAACAAATAATGAATTTGGTTTCGATTATTTAAGAGATAACATGGTGCATTCGCCCGAAGAAATGGTGCAAAGAAAGCATCATTATGCTATGGTGGATGAGGTGGATAGTGTATTGATCGATGATGCCAGAACGCCGTTGATCATCTCAGGACCTGTACCAAAAGGTGATGATCAACAATACCATATTTTAAAACCGCGGGTTTTGCAATTGGTGCAGGAGCAGGAAAAAATTGTGCGTAATGCTTTAAATGAAGCAAAGAAAAATATTGCTGAAGGAAAAGATGATCCTAAAGAAGGCGGATTGCAATTGTTCCGGGCATATCGTGGTTTACCAAAATACAGTCCGTTAATTAAATACTTAAGCGAACCCGGGATAAAGGTGAAAATGCAAAAAGCTGAAAATTTTTACCTCTCCGATCAGCAAAGGAATATGCACATCGTGGATGAAGAGTTGCTTTTTCATATTGATGAAAAAACAAACTCCGTTGAATTAACAGATAAAGGTTTATCCATGATCACCAAAAGTGGTGAGGATCCAGAATTTTTTGTGTTGCCGGATATTGGTGTAAGGCTTTCAGAAATTGAAAAAAGTTCAGCAAGCGATGAAGAAAAATTGCAGCAAAAAGAATTGGTATTAAATGATTACTCTTCCAAAGCTGACCGTATCCATACCGTTCAACAATTATTAAAAGCCTATTCTTTATTTGCAAAAGATGATGAATATGTGGTGATCGATGGTGCGGTAAAGATCGTTGATGAACAGACTGGTCGTATTATGGAAGGACGGCGATACAGTGATGGATTGCACCAGGCCATTGAAGCCAAAGAAAATGTTAAGATCGAAGCGGCTACCCAAACCTATGCTACCATTACGTTGCAGAATTTCTTCAGGATGTATCATAAGCTTGCCGGTATGACGGGTACAGCTGAAACGGAAGCAGGTGAATTGTGGAGCATTTATAAACTGGATGTAGTAACAATTCCAACCAACATCCCTGTAATCAGGATAGACACACAGGATCTTGTTTACAAAACAAAAAGAGAAAAGTATAAAGCGGTTTTCGAAGAAATAGAAAACCTGCGTAATGCAGGCCGACCTGTATTGGTAGGTACAACTTCAGTAGAAGTAAGTGAATTACTCAGCAAGATGTTGCAGGTAAAAAAGATTCCGCATAATGTATTGAATGCAAAACAACACTCCCGTGAAGCGCAGGTTGTTGCAGAAGCCGGTATGCCAGGCGCAATAACCATTGCTACAAACATGGCTGGTCGTGGTACGGATATTAAACTTGGACCAGGTGTGAAAGAAGCCGGTGGTTTAGCTATTATTGGTACGGAACGACATGAAAGCCGTCGTGTAGACAGGCAGTTGCGTGGTCGTGCGGGACGCCAGGGTGATCCCGGTTCTTCCCAATTTTTTGTTTCACTGGAAGATGATCTGATGCGCATGTTCGGAAGTGACCGTATCGCTTCGCTGATGGATAAATTGGGTTATAAAGAAGGTGAAGTGATCCAGCACAGTATGATCACCAAGAGCATCGAACGTGCCCAGAAAAAAGTTGAAGAAAATAACTTTGGTATTCGTAAACGTTTGCTGGAGTATGATGATGTAATGAATAAGCAGCGTACGGCTATTTATGCTAAACGTAACCACGCATTATTTGGAGACAGGCTGGCCATGGACATTGACAATGCATTTATTGTAATGGCCGAAGGTGTTATCGCAAGCTTCCGCGAACAGGAAGATTTTGAAGGTTTTAAATTGGCCTGCATAGTAAATTTTGGAATGGATACACAGATCAGCGAGGAAGAATTTAAAAAGATGGAAGTTAATTCGCTGATTGATAAATTATATTTCGAGGCAACAGAAAAATACCAGCAACATAAAAACAATTTGAAACAACAGGCTGTCCCGGTATTTAAAAATATCAGCAAGCAACAAGGCAGTCATATTGAAAATGTTGTTGTTCCATTTACAGATGGCCGCAAAGGGGTAAATGTTTTAACATCACTCAAAAAAACCATTGAAACCGAAGGTGCAGAACTGGTAAATGCATTGGAGCGTTCAATTACACTTTTGGTTATTGATGATACCTGGAAAGAGCATTTGCGTTCAATGGACGATCTGAAACAAAGTGTACAAACTGCATATCTTGAACAAAAAGATCCGTTGGTTATTTATAAAATGGAAGCTTTTAATATGTTCAAGCAAATGGATAATAATGTGAACCGGGATATCACCGCATTTCTTTGTCATTCATCCATTCCTATACAACAGGAAGATGCACAATTAAGAGAAGGCCGGCAGCAAAAAACAGATATGAGTAATATGCGGGCTAATAAAGAAGAAATTGATGCAGTGGGTGATGACTATGCAGCCAATGAAAAAGATTATTATGATCCTTCATCACCTGGTGTTGCTGTAAAGCAAGAGCCCGTTAAGGTAGCACCAAAGATCGGTCGCAATGAACCCTGCCCTTGCGGTAGTGGTAAAAAATATAAGCATTGCCACGGCAAGGATGCTTAAGACAATAATGATTTAATTATTAAAAACATTCACCCTGGTGGATGTTTTTTTTGCACCAGCCTGAGGTTTCCTCTCCTCAAAAACACTTTCGTAAAATTACTTTGTTCCATACTCTCTCCATACTGTAGGTATGCTTTAGGTATGAAGCTGTTATGGAGTATAGCTATTTCAGAACATGTCACATTTTCCGGGTGGGATTAATATTTCAACCTTTCCTTTCTCTTCTTGCTTTAATCCATTCCGGAACACCCTGCAAATTTTCATATTTTTCTATCCATGTATAAATTTCCTTTACAACAGCTTCAACTTTGTTCACTACCAAAAGCGCATTAAATCTGAGAAAGTAAACTCCCAATGCTTCAAGTTCTTTCTGCCTTTGAATATCTTTCACAGCAACAATTGCTTCTTCATGAGTAATATCCATCTATTTCAATAGCAAGTTGAAGGTCTTTGCAATAAAAATCTACTATAAAATTTCCTATGGGACCCTGCCTGTCAAAATCATAATTCATCATTTGCCCATTCTTCAATTCGTTCCAAAGTTTAACTTCTGAAAACGTCATTTGTCCACGCAACTTCTTTGCAAGTTGTTTGAGATTGGGATTGTATGGAATTATTTTTCGTTTCAATTATTGCTGAAGCTTTGCATTGGAGAATCCACCCCGGGTCGTTTACATATAATCATTCTTCAAATTCGCCCCTCCAAGGAGGGGATGCGACCTAAAGTC
>CAMPGG010000133.1 GCA_946885335.1 uncultured Chitinophagaceae bacterium | reverse complement strand
CATACCATTGGCATTGGTTCGCCGCAGGGTTCAGAGATCATAGATCCGCAAACCGGTGAAGTAAAAAAAGATGCGTCAGGTAATATAGTTATCTCGAAGTTGAATGAAGCACCGTTACAACAAATAGCCCAGCAAACAAATGGCAGCTATACGCGACTTGAAAGCAGTGAACTTGCCGTGAACAGTATCATGGAACAATTATCCGGCATTGAAGGAAAAACATTTGGAGATACTTCATTAATGAATTACCAGTATTATTATGGTTGGTTTGCCGGATTGATGTTACTATTTATGATACTGGAATTTTTTATCCCGGAAACAAAAAAAGTATTAGCATAGCCAGATTTTAATTCAAATACAAACCATTGAAGAAATATTTTTTTTACATATGTTCATTACTGTTAGTACTGGTGGCTTCAGCCCAGCAGGTGGAAACGCATATTGTAAAAGGAAATGAATATTTTCAGCAACAGCAATATGCAGAAGCAGAAAATGAATACCGGAAAGCATTGGAAGTGGATGGCAATAATGCAAAAGCACAATACAACCTGGCTGCTGCGCTGGTGCAACAGGATAAACTGACCGATGCACAAAACCTGTATGCCCGCCTGGTTGAACATGAAGATGAGGCCATTCGGTCATCCTCTTTTTATAACCAGGGTGTTATTCAAACCCGGCAAAAGAAACTGCAGGAAAGTATTGATTCATACAAAAATGCTTTAAGAATAAACCCGGCAGACCAGGAAGCCAGGGATAACCTGCAAAAAGCGTTGCAGGAGTTAAAGAAGCAGAAATCTTCCCAAAATCAACAGAACAAAAAACAGCAACAAAAGCCACAGTCAAAAATGAGCCAGAAAGAGGCTGAAAGACAACTGAAACTGCTGGAGCAAAAGGAAAAGTCCGCCCAGGAACGTTTACAAAAACAAAAAGAAAGAGGCGGCAGCAGTTTACCTAAAGACTGGTAACGCATCTGGATCGAACCCATATTCTTGCGTGCCGTGAAGTTAACAATGCCTCAAACTTTTCTTTGTTAGTTTTGCAACCTGTACCAACAGGTTCATCAAAAACAAATCATGCAATTCTATACTGAATCCATAACAAGCTATAAAAGATTAATTACCCGTGAAGTAAGGATCGGTGACCTGCTATTAGGGGGTATTCATCCCATCCGGATTCAAACCATGACCACAACGGATACAATGGATACAGCGGCAACGGTTGAACAAAGCATTCGTTGTATTGAAGCCGGCGCTGAACTGATTCGTATTACGGCACCATCTAAAAAAGAAGCAGAGAACCTGTTACATATAAAGAATGCCTTGCGTGACCGCGGTTATACAACTCCTTTAGTTGCAGATATTCATTTTACACCCAATGCAGCAGAGATCGCCGCAAGGATCGTTGAAAAAGTGAGGGTGAATCCGGGGAATTATATCGATAAGAAAAAGTTTGAAGTTCTTGAATATTCTGATTTTGAATACCAGGAAGAAGTTGATCGGATACGGACCCGTTTTACTCCTTTAATAAAAATCTGTAAAGAATATGGAACGGCTATGCGGATCGGCACCAACCATGGATCATTAAGCGATCGCATCATGAGCCGTTATGGTGATACGCCCATGGGTATGGTTGAAAGCGCCATGGAATTTTTGCGCATTGCCAGGGAGCAGGACTATCACCAAATAATTTTAAGTATGAAAAGCAGCAACCCGCAGGTAATGGTGCAGGCGTACAGGTTGCTGATCAAAACGATGTTTGATGAATTTGGTGAATGTTACCCGTTACACCTGGGCGTTACAGAAGCTGGTGACGGGGAAGATGGAAGGGTTAAGAGTGCTGCAGGTATTGGCACATTACTGGAAGATGGCATTGGCGATACCATACGGGTATCCCTAACCGAAGATCCGGAATTTGAAATTCCGGTTTGCAGGGATTTGGTGAAGCGATATGAGAAACCAGTATCAGCAGAAATAAAAAATGCAGACCGGGTACCAGCTTTAAATGGAAACCATTTACCCTATTCCCCTTTTGAGTACAGGCGGAGAGAGAGTTTTGCGGTTGATATCATCGGTATGCAACAGGTTCCGGTGGTGATAGCAGATTTCAGTAAAATAGAAAAAATCACACCTGCGCATTTACAACATATTGGATATACCTATTTTGAATCCACGGATAAATGGAACATCAGTGATGCCGCCGCTGATTTTATTTTTACCGGGAATCATCAACTCGATTTTTCATTGCCAGGCACATTGAAAGTGATCGTTTACCCGGCACTGTGGCAGCAGATCATGCAGGGAACAGACGAAGTGGCTAAAGAAAAATATTTTCCCATTTACCAGGATACCGGTTACCTGGAAGCAGAAATAAAAAGCAGCCAACTCAATTTTGTAATGGTTGATTGTTTCAATGATGCTACAGACATCAATGATTTTACAGGCCTGGATGAATTGGCCAACGATCCGGCAGTTGTACTGTGTTTAAGCAGTACAAACCGTAATGCCATGCAATCGGTCAGGCGAATGTTCATTGAATTAATGGAGCGGAATATTAAAAACCCGGTCATCATCATGGTTGACAGCCATTGGCAAACGGCTGATGAACACCTGATACATTATGCAGCAGAATCAGGAGCCCTTTTGCTGGATGGAATGGGTGATGGAATATCCTTAGGCATGTCTTCACCATCTTATGCTTTGCTGACTAACAGTTATGCACAAATGAATTCGGGCGGTCGCAATTACCAGTCCAATCTTTCACCCGAACAATTTATCAACAGCACCGCCTTTAGTATTTTACAGGCAACCCGCACCAGGATTTCCAAAACAGAATATATTTCCTGTCCCAGTTGTGGAAGAACATTATTTGACCTGCAGGAAACCACCGCCAAAATCCGTTCGGTTACCAATCATTTAAAAGGTTTGAAAATTGCCATCATGGGATGCATCGTTAACGGGCCGGGAGAAATGGCAGATGCGGATTTTGGATATGTAGGCAGTGGACCAGGGAAGATAACATTATACAAAGGCAAAGAAATTGTGAAACGCAATGTGCCGAGCGAAATAGCCGTGGAAGAACTGATCAACTTATTGAAAGAAAATGATGCCTGGGTGGAGGCTGAAATTGTACAAGGCTGATCAGTTGATTTGTTGAAAAGTTGAAAGGTGTTAGGAAGGAATTTGGAATCAGGTATTTGGAATTAGGCTGTTTTTCATCTAAACACTAAACAATCACCACTAAACTACATTCTGCCTAATTTTGCTCCTGTTTCAATAAAAATTATTTTACCAATTCAGTTACATGCAAACAGATTTTTTGGTTATTGGTTCAGGGATTGCCGGTATAACATATGCATTAAAAGTAGCGGAAAAATGTCCCGATAAAAAGGTGACCATCATTACCAAAACCACTGCGGATGAAACCAATACAAAGTATGCCCAGGGCGGCATTGCGGTTGTCAATGATTTAGAGAACGACAGTTTTGACAAACATATTGAAGACACGCTGATCTCAGGTGACGGACTATGCAATGAGAAAGTTGTGGAGATCGTTGTTACGGAAGGTCCTGCACGAGTCAATGAAATTATTGCCTGGGGCGCCGACTTTGATAAAGATGCAGAAGGTGATTATAAAAGAGGAAAAGAAGGCGGACATTCTGAAAACCGTATCATGCATCACAAAGATGTAACAGGAAAAGAAATTGAAAGAGCTTTACTGAAAGCAATAGAAAATGCTCCCAATATAGAATTACTTAATCACTGTTTTGTTGTTGATATCATCACCCAACACCACCTGGGTTACCTGGTTACAAAATCCACTACCAATATAGAATGTTTCGGTGTGTATGTTTTAAATCTGCGCAGCAACCAGATTGAAAAAATAATGGCAAAAATCACCATGCTTGCAACAGGGGGAAATGGGCAGGCATATCGTACAACAACCAATCCTGCAATTGCAACCGGTGATGGGGTTGCTATGTTTTACAGGGCCAAAGGAAAAGTTGAAAATATGGAGTTCATCCAGTTTCACCCAACGGCTTTGTTTGAACCCGGCAACCGCGGACAGGCATTTTTAATTACGGAAGCCGTTCGCGGTGATGGTGGTATTTTACGCAATATTCATGGCGAGGCTTTTATGGAACGTTATGATAAAAGAAAAGATCTTGCACCAAGAGATATTGTGGCCCGCGCTATTGACAGCGAAATGAAACGCAATGGTACGGAACATGTGTATTTAGATTGCCGGCATTTTGATAAAGAAAAATTCGTTGAACATTTTCCGAATATTTATTCAAAATGTTTATCCATCGGGATAGATATCACCAAACAAATGATCCCTGTTGCACCCGCTGCGCATTATAGTTGTGGCGGCATTAAAACAGATGAATGGGGACGAACTTCCATTCAGCATTTATATGCCTGTGGCGAATGTGCCAGTACCGGTTTACATGGAGCAAACAGGCTGGCGAGTAATTCATTGCTGGAAGCACTTGTTTTTGCTCACCGTTGTTTTATTGATGCAACCAATACAATTGCCGATATTCAATTTAATGAATTGATCCCGGACTGGAATGCGCAGGGAACCTCTGAACCCAAAGAGATGATCCTGATTACCCAAAGTTTAAAAGAAGTGCAGATGGTGATGAGTGATTATGTAGGAATTGTTCGTAATGATGTACGTTTACAAAGAGCCATGAGAAGACTTGATTTATTGTTTGAAGAAACGCAGCAACTTTACCAATCCTCCACCCTGTCACCGCAATTGCTTGAATTAAGAAATTTAATTACCGTCGGATACCTGGTAGTGAAAGGCGCCACCCTGCGAAAAGAAAGCAGGGGCCTGCATTTTAATACGGACTATCCCGGTAAAAGCGCATTGGTGCAGAATATTGTATTATAAAAAAAGGTTGCTTACCTGAAAGCATTTTCGGTTAAGCATCCCCTTTAGACAATCATTTGTTTTTGTTTAAAAGAACAAATGAAGAAATATAAAAACGGAATGAATGTATCGAATTATTTATGGGCTTTTATATACTGCATCCCTGCTACCAATGGGCATCCTGTATGGGATAGCTGATCTTGCTTACCTGTTTATTTATTACATTTTAGGTTATCGCCGCAAGGTGGTTGCTAACAATCTTGCACAGGCTTTCCCGGAAAAATCAGTTGAAGAAAGAAAGCAGATCGCTAAAGCATTCTACCATAATTTTTGCGATTCATTTATTGAAACGATCAAGTTGATCAGTGCCGATGAAAAATTTGTTCGTGAACATTTTTACGGTGATTTTTCTGTTTTTACCTATTTATACGAGAAAGGAAAAAAATGCCAGATACACAGCAGTCATAACTTTAACTGGGAATATGCCAACCTGGGCATTCCGTTGAATATCCCTCATACGCTTTTAACGGTTTATATGCCGATAGCCAATAAACATTTTGACCGCATCTTTAAAAATTTCCGGTCAAAAACAGGAGCAGTATTACTGCCGGCTACGGATATGCGCAATGCTATTTTACCTCATAGAAATACGATTTATGCCCTGGCTTTGGTGGCTGACCAAAATCCCGGTGATCCACGTAATGCCATGTGGTTTCATTTTTTAGGAAAGCCTGCGCCTTTTGTCAAAGCGCCTGAAAGCGGCGCCCGGCGGGGGAATATACCGGTGGTGTTCTGTCATTTTCTAAAAGAAAAAAGAGGATATTACCGGGTCCATTTTAAGCTGGCTTACGAAGAACCTAAAGAAACAAAAGTTGGTGAAATTACAGGTACTTATGTCCGTTACCTGGAAGAAGTTATCCGCGAACATCCTTCCGTTTGGCTTTGGAGCCACCGGCGGTGGAAATGGGATTGGAAGGATGAATATGGAGAAGTGAGAATTTAAAGTTTAGGGTTTAGAGTTTAGTGTTTCGTGTTTTAAAATTCACAAGCCCTTTCTTCTCAGACTAACCTTAAACTCACTCATTACCTTAGCCTAGTCTCAATCTTACCCTTTACTTTTAACCTTCTTCAGTTTCAAATAATCCAGGAAATAAATGATCTTGAATGAAAGATTATTATTCTGATCCGCATCCAATGTTTGTCCCAGGTTTTTAAAATAATTTTCTTCCACTGCATTCCCCTGGTCTACGATTGCATTTTTCCAAACAACATTGATAAAACTGCCGGGGGCAAATTGCCAGGTATAAACCATATCAATATTAAAGAAGTTAACATTCCTGTCTACCGGCTGGTTGAAGGTGTTATTCTCCGCCAGGTTTCCATCCTGCAGCAGTGTAAAAAATTCCCTGTTCGCTACCGTGCTCATGTAATGCCTGCTGCGGAAGGTTATACCCATTTTGTTATTGAAGTTATATTTCAGATCAAATGTGCTTTCTGTAGTATTGATTCTGCGTTTGGAAAAAATTGTTTCAGCACCTGACGCAGATGCATAACCGATATTATTATACCTCGGACGCAGATTTAAGCGATGACTTACTGAAAAGCGGCTGTTGAAGCGGTAAGTCTGACCAAAAGTAAAATCAATACCAAACTGGTTGTAAAAATTAAAGGAACGCCTGGCAAAAGCTTCGGTAAAAAAGAAATATTTTTTTGCAAAATTGCTTTCAACCCAGGTGCCTACAGCTAAACTGGAACCTTTGCGAAAAAATTTACCTTCACTCCGTGGTTCATAAAAATCATTTGACTTAAAATCATATCCAACATAAGCACCATACCACCAAAGCGTTTTAGCTTGTATGTTCAAATTATAATTAACAGATGCCCGCTGGAAGGTTTGTTCAATGCCATCAAAAGGTTTAAATAATTTACTTACGCTGCCATTCACGTTCATGGATATACGATTATACCAGCCCTTTGGCTCAAGGAGGTTGAGACCAAAAAACCCGCCATGATCTATAAAATTATTATTGGTGAAATAGCCAAGGTCGCGGTGATTGTATTTTTTATCGGTTAAATCCTGGTAAATCCTGAAGTTGAATTTACCACTGGTTTTACCCATGTAAACGTTATGACTGTAACCGGTAATACTATTATCGGCCTGTGGAAACCCGGTAAGATGCGATACGGCCGCTTTTCCTCCAATATTGTAAGTGTTTTTCTTATCATTGAAATCGAAAAGCACCGCACTGACGTTTGCATCGTAGTCGTGCCCGCTGCGCCAAACATTTGTATTTATAAAGGATACGCTTGAATTATGTTTTAAGGTTTGATCCAATACCAGGATATTATAATTGGTTAAAGGATCGGTTTCAATTTGTCTTTCTGTTTTGTTTGCCGTGTTTTCGATAATTGCATATTGCGGCTTGGTGATGGCATTTAAAATGCCAATACCCAAACCATTTTCTGTACGACCAGAAATTTTTGATGCATTGATCAATTTAGATTCTGTAGGATTCTTAAGAACCTTCTCATCCGCTCCCAATTGATTATATACATCATATAATCGCAAAGGCTGACCACCAATGCGGCGGGAATAAAAAAGATTGCCTTTGCCAAAAAGTTCTGTGCCCTCTGTAAAGAAAGCACGGTTCTCATTAAACTGCACTTCAAAAGGTGTCAGGTTCAACACCTGGTTATCACTCTGCACCTGGCCAAAATCCGGGATCAATGTTGCATCTAACGTGAATGCCTGGTTGATTCCATATTTCAGATCGAGGCCACCATTCACCTGTCCCTTTAAATTTTTTTCGCCCGGCTGATTTAAAGGATAATGATTGGCATAAACAGAAAAATAGGGTGAAAACTGCAAACGCAGTGGTGGTTTAATATTAGTAATACCGGTCCAGTAACCTTCCTGTGTTAAGAATCCATTTTTATTCGGATCAATGGCATTCCACATATACTGCTGACCGGTTTTTTGGCGACGACGGGTAATATTTAAACCCCAATCCTGCACATCATTTTTTGCAAAACGAATAGCAGAATATGGAATGAACATTTCAAAGCTCCATCCATTATCATGTATCACAGTTGCACTTTCCCAAACTGCATTCCAGGTAAAATCTTCTCCACCATTATCGCTGTTTCCAGGCGAAACTTTTGAATCCCATTGCTCTCCAAGTGGTGTAACAAAATATTCAAAACCATTCAGGTGGTCTTTATATGTATCAATGATCAATCCAACAAAATCATTATTACCAAATCCATCACGGCCTTTTAATTCGGCAGTAATACTATCCCTGGTGCGTTCGTAACAATGTCCGCCAAAATAAAAACCATCACTGGCATACATTAAATAGGCAATCGTTTTTGATTCTTCATTTTCTTTAGCACCTACCTTAGGTCGAAACTCCGTAAAATCAGAAATTTCTGCGGCATCTTTCCATGCATCTTCATTTATCAAGCCATCTATTTTTACCGGTTGAATTGTTCGCTTTGCAGGCAGGTGGCGGGTTTGAGCAGCGGGGGGTTGAGCAAATAAGCCAGTTAAAAAACAAACAGTTACAATCGTTAATCCAATTTTCTTCATTATAGTTGGTTTCATTCAGTTCCTTTTGACGAATGAAATTGTAATTATGTTACAGCTCATTCATAAAATACCAGAACTTTCGTAGATAAAAGTATCATGGATGCTTGCACAGAAAATCATAATTTATCTGAAAATGCCTGATTGAATGACGAATGGTAATAATGCTATGAAAACCGGAAAGTCAACAAAAAAAAATAGGTGCAAAAAAAATTGCCCATGTATGGGCAATTAAAAAATAAAAAAAAAAAGGTTTTAATTTAATAT
>CAMPGG010000132.1 GCA_946885335.1 uncultured Chitinophagaceae bacterium | reverse complement strand
TTACCGGTCCTGGAAACACAATTATAAATTTTATAAAAAGTAAAAATGAAAAATGAAAAATGAAAAATGTTCACATAAAAAGAACCAATCCATTTTTGAATTTTTGACTTTTGACTTTTGACTTTTAACTTATCTATGAATACAATCAAACCATACTTAAAACTTTCCGGGCTGGAACCACTGGTGATCAGGCCCGAAAGTAATTTTGTAAATGTTGGAGAACGTACAAACGTTACCGGTTCAAAAAAATTTGCAAGATTGATCCGCTCTAATAACTATGAAGAAGCATTGAGTGTTGCCCGCCAGCAGGTAGAAAGTGGTGCGCAAATACTGGATGTAAATATGGATGATGCACTCCTTGATGGAGAAAAAGCCATGACCACTTTTCTGAACTTGTTACAGGCGGAGCCGGACATTGCAAAAATTCCGGTCATGATCGACTCATCTAAATTTTCCATCATCGAAGCCGGGTTAAAATGTGTACAGGGAAAATGCATCGTGAACTCCATCTCCATGAAAGAAGGAGAAGAGAAATTTATTGAGCAGGCAAAAATATGCCAGCGTTTCGGTGCTGCCGTAATTGTCATGGCTTTTGATGAAAAAGGACAAGCAGATACTAAGGAAAGAAAAGTGGAGATCTGTGAAAGAGCTTACAAAATATTAACCGAACAGGTGGGATATGATCCGCAGGATATTATTTTCGATCCAAACATATTTGCCATTGCAACGGGTATAGAAGAACACAATAACTATGGCGTTGATTTTATAGAAGCCACCCGGGAAATCAAACAAAAAATGCCCCTGGCTAAAGTTAGCGGTGGAGTAAGCAATGTATCTTTCTCTTTTCGTGGTAACGAACCCGTTAGAGAAGCCATGCATGCTGTATTTCTTTACCATGCCATTAAAGCCGGTATGGATATGGGCATCGTAAATGCCGGCCAGTTGATTGTTTACGACCAGATAGAACCACAATTAAAAGAACTATGCGAGGACGTTATATTGAATCGCCGGGAAGATGCGACCGAAAGATTATTATCCTTTGCAGAAACAGTAAAAGCCAAAGAAAAAGGAGAAGTAAAAAATGAAGCCTGGCGGCAGGGCACAGTTGAAGAACGGCTTACACATTCACTGGTAAATGGAATAACTGATTATATTGATGCGGATACGGAAGAAGCAAGACAAAAATATCCTAAACCTTTAGATGTTATTGAAGGTCCGCTGATGAATGGAATGAACGTAGTAGGTGATTTATTTGGAAGTGGCAAAATGTTTTTACCACAGGTGGTTAAAAGTGCGAGGGTGATGAAAAAAAGTGTTGCTGTTCTAACGCCTTTTATTGAACAAGAAAAAGAAGATCGCAGGCTGGCGCATATTGCTGCCGGAACTGAAAACGAAGAAGGTGCAGGAGCAGCCAAAATTTTACTGGCAACAGTTAAGGGAGATGTGCATGATATTGGTAAAAATATTGTGGGAGTGGTTTTAGGTTGCAATGGTTATGATGTGGTGGACCTGGGTGTAATGGTTTCTGCAGATAAAATTCTCGACACAGCTGAAAAAGAAAATGCAGACATCATTGGACTGAGTGGATTGATAACCCCTTCACTTGATGAGATGGTTCATGTGGCGCATGAAATGAAAAGAAGAGGAATGTCAAAGCCTTTAATGATCGGCGGCGCAACGACTTCGCGTATGCACACTGCCATTAAAATTGCGCAGCAATATGATCATGGTGTGGTTCATGTGCAGGATGCCTCACGCAGTGTAAGCGTTGCCGGTAGTTTATTGAACAAAGAGCTTAAAGGAAATTTCCTGGAAAACATTAGTGCAGAATATGAAAAATTGCGTGAAGACTTCAACAAGAAAAAAACAGTTAAACAATACCTGAGCTATTTAGAAGCTAAAAAAAATAAAGTAAAAATCAATTGGGAAAATTATACACCACCTGTTCCGGAAATGACTGGTGTTCAATCGTTCAACAATTATGATTTAACCCAGATTGCTTCATACATTGACTGGCAGCCATTCTTTATAGCCTGGGAAATGCATGGAAAGTTTCCACAGATTTTAAGCGATGAAGTTATTGGTACAGAAGCAACCAAACTTTACAATGATGCAAAAGCATTATTGCAGCAAATCATTGATGAAAAATGGGTGCAGGCAAAAGGAGTCATTGGCATCTGGGAGGCAAATGCGATTGATGATGATACCATTGAAGTAAAAACTGGTGATGAAAATTTTGAACTGCAATCGCTGCGGCAACAAATAAAAAAAGTGGCCGGTCAGCCAAATATTTCTTTAACTGATTTTATAGCTCCATCTTCCACCGGTAAAAAAGATTATATCGGAGCATTTGCCGTCAGCATTCATGGTATTGAACCGCATTTAAAAAGGTTTATCGAAAATCATGATGACTACAATAAGATCATGTTGCAGGCACTTACAGATCGATTAGCGGAAGCGTTTGCGGAACTGCTGCATGAAAGAGTGAGAAAAGAATATTGGGGTTATGTAAAAAATGAAAATTTAAGCAATGAAGAACTGGTGAAGGAAAGTTACCAGGGAATCAGGCCCGCACCAGGCTACCCGGCATGTCCTGATCACACAGAAAAATATAAACTATTCAAATTATTGAATGCCACTGAAAATGCCGGCATTCAATTAACCGAATCCCTGGCTATGTACCCTGCAGCATCCGTGTGTGGTTGGTATTTTAGTCACCCGGAAAGTAAATACTTTGGTGTTGGTAAAATTGGGAAAGACCAACTAAAAGATTATACCGCAAGAAAACAAATGCCTGCAGATGAAATGGAAAGATGGCTGAGACCCATTTTAGAATGATGTGAAAACCTAAAAAGCGAAAATGATCTTCGCTTTTAGATTATACATGGCTGTTAGGTATTGATTTTTATAGCAATTGCAGCGCTAAAATGATTGATTCATAACAATCCTTTCCCTGACAAAACTTCTCTCAACTGCTGTGGATCTTTAAAGTGAATCGTGTGTAAACCAAATGGCTCTGCTGCTTTTATATTGCGTAAATTATCATCAATGAACAAAGCCTGCGTTGGTTCAATATTAAAACGATCTAAAATAAGCTGGTATATTTCCCTGAATGGTTTCCTGGTTTTTTCATCACCGCTGACCAAACGGCCATCAAACCAATGTAAAAAATCAAAACGTTCCAATGCAACCGGGAAAAGTTCTCCACTCCAGTTAGTCAATGCATAAAATTTCAAATCTGTTGTTTCTTTTAACTCCCTGAAAATGTCTACCGTTTCATGTATCGGGCCACCCAGCATTTCCGTCCAGCGGCCATAATATGTACGAATAGCTTCTTCCCATTCAGGGTGTTTGGTTACCAACTCTTCGGTTGCTTCAGTAATCAACCTGCCTGCATCCTGCTCTTCATTCCAGTCACTCGTACAGATGTTTTCAAAAAAATATTTTGTCTTTTCTTCATCATCAAAGTATTTATCAAAGACATAAGCAGGATTCCAGTCGATCAAAACGCCGCCAAGATCCCAGATTATTGTATCAATTTTTTGATCATTCATATCAAACTGCAATTTATTAAGTGTAAGATTTTTTCCATTGTTACAAATATTATTGTATGTAGCCGGCAAATAGCTGTCACTTAACTATATTTAAAAAATTATTTCCTTTCTATCAGCCACCATAATTTTCGCCGCGGTAAAACCTTATAATTTTCGGTTACATAAGTACGTATGTGGGTGATGGCTTCTTCTACATCATCCGTTAACAGAACCAGTGAAAGATCCTCTTTAGAAATTGTCCCCGCTTTTGACATCGCATCGATCATTTCCATCAAAGGTTCAAAAAAAGATTTACCAAAAAGTACGATGGGAAAATTTGTTACTGTTTTGGTTTGAATCAATGTAATCGTTTCAAAGAATTCGTCCATTGTGCCAAATCCACCCGGCATAATAATAAACGCATAACTGTATTTTGTAAGCAATACTTTACGTACAAAAAAATGTTCGAAAGTGATGGCTGTTTGTGTATATGGATTTCCTTCCTGCTCAAAAGGTAATTGAATATTGCATCCCACTGATTTGCCCCCATTCTCAAAAGCACCCCGGTTGGCTGCTTCCATTATGCCCGGTCCACCACCGGTCATGACAGCAAATCCCAAATCGGAAATTCTTTTTCCCATCAACCGGGCAGCTTTGTAGTATTCATGATCTTCTTTAAATCTTGCTGAACCAAAAACGGTAATGCTGGGACCAACAAAATGCAAAGCCCTGAATCCTTTTATAAATTGTTTAAATACACGCCAGGCAAATGCCAGTTCATATCCGCGGCTTTTGGGTCCTTCAAGGTATACATGCGACTTTGGTGGGATTATATGCTTCTGCGTTTCCATATCCAGGTTAAAATTTTATGTATAAAAATAGGGTTTTGAAGGTAAGCCTTCCTGCACAAAGGATTAACTTGCCGCTTTAAATTTATCATGCGCATCATATCATACAATGTTAATGGAATCAGGGCTGCCATAAAAAAAGGATTCATCGACTGGTTGAAAACAGACCCTGCAGATGTTATCTGCATCCAGGAAACAAAAGCTGAAGAAACCAATGTTGATTTTGCACCGATCATGGATCTCGGATATACCGGTTACTGGTATGCGGCTCAAAAAAAAGGCTATAGCGGTGTTGCCGTTTTTTCAAAAATTAAACCAGACAAGGTTTTATATGGCAACCATGACCAGGTAAGTAATGATGAGGGACGGATCATTCAATTAATTTTTGGTGATATAAGATTGATCAATGCATATTTTCCTTCCGGAACATCCGGAGATGAAAGGCAACAGTTTAAATACAGGTGGCTGGATGAATTTTTTACTTATTTGAAAAAAGAAAAAAAGAAAACTCCAAAAATTATTTTATGTGGTGATTATAACATTGCTCATAAAGAAATTGATATACACGATCCCAAAGGAAATAAAAAGTCAACGGGTTTTTTGCCGGAGGAAAGAGCCTGGATGGATAAATTATTTGCGGATGGGTGGGTGGATACATTTAGGGAATTTCACCCTGAGCCTCACCGTTATACCTGGTGGACGCAGCGCTTTCCCTCCGTACGGTTAAATAATAAAGGATGGCGAATAGATTATATTAATGTAACCCAGCCGCTGAAAGCACAATTAGCAGATGCTGAAATTTTTCCGGAAGTGAAACACAGTGATCATTGCCCGGTTTACTTAAAAATAAAAATATAATGGCTTTTGATGTTGAAATGCCCGCAATCAATAGTGGCATACTTTATAATATTACGATGCAAATTGAAAAACCATTTGTAAATGACTGGCTTGAATGGATTCAACAGGAACATATTCCAGGCATGATGGGTACAGGATGTTTTATTAAGCACCAGGTTTTAAGACTGATGAACAACAATCAACAGGAAGAACAAACTTTCGCAATTCAATATTTTGCATCCACCATTTATAAATTCAACCAGTTTGAACAAAATTTTCTTGCACAGGAACTCAAAAAAATTTCTGATAAGTGGAATACAAGTGTGATATTTTTTACAACCACTATGGAAATTGTGAACTAAGTGTGGATAAGATTTACATGCAGGCAATAGCAATAAAAACCTTTGCAGGTCAGCACTCCGATATTTCACTTGCTGAAACCCTTTACAGGCAAGGGTTTCAATACACACTACTGATAAGTATCATAACAAATAATTTGATTTAATCGGCTAAAATCCTTATCCAATGCGGATTTGCGAATTAATATATTGTATAAAATTTTTTTAAAAATGTTTTGTTGATTAGAAAAACCGTCTAAATTTGTTGCAGACAAACATTCTTTAAAAACTATCACACTATGAACAAAGCAGAATTAATCAGTAAGATTGCTGATGATGCAGGAATCACCAAAACACAAGCAAATGCAACAGTAGATTCATTTGTTGAGGCCGTAACAAAAACATTAAAAGGTGGCGGTAAAGTTACCCTGGTTGGCTTTGGTACTTTTTCAGTTTCTAAGCGTGCTGCCCGTAATGGCCGTAATCCTCAAACTGGTGAAGTAATTAAGATCAAAGCAAGAAAAGTTGCCCGCTTTAAAGCAGGTAAAGAACTTTCTTCAAAAATCTAACTGTGCCCATTCAATTTATTACGCTCCTGTACAATGTGCAGGAGCTTTTTATTTTAAAACACTAACCCGCTGTTATACGTGATTTCACTATATTTACCGACTAAAAAATAAATCATGGGCAAAGGAGATAAAAAAACAAAGAAGGGTAAAATAGCCAAAGGATCATTTGGTAAAAGCAGGCCTGCAAATAAACCTACGACCAATACTGCAAAGAAAGCGGAAGCTGAAAAAGGTAAATAATTTGGTTGAATTAAGGAGCTAAGCGTTCAATCTGCCATTGACCATCACTTGTTAAACTGTATTGTAACCGATCATGCAAGCGGCTGGGCCTCCCCTGCCAAAATTCTATTATGGCAGGTTGAACAATATAGCCACCCCAGCTTGCTGGTCTTTTTACCGGTTTATTTTCTGCTTGCTTAAGTAATTCAGCATAATTTTCATCCAGCCAATCCCTGCTTTTAAGCACCTGGCTCTGGGGTGAAGCCAGCGCACCTACCTGGCTGGGTAATGGACGTGAATAAAAATAAGCATCACTTTCCTCATCACTCACCTTACTAACAATACCGGTTATGCGCACTTGCCTTTCCAATTCTTTCCAAAAGAAAAGCAAACATGCTTTCGGATTTTCAGCGATTTGTATTCCTTTAAAGCTTTTATAATTGGTAAAAAACACAAATCCTTTTGCACTGTATTCTTTCAGTAATACAATTCTTGCTGAAGGGAGACCATCACTGCCCGCTGTTGCCAGGGTCATCGCATTGGCTTCATAAACTTCCGCTGCAATAACTTCATTCCACCATTTATCAAATTGATGAATGGGATCAGCGGCTGCTTCATTTTCGGTTAATGTATGACGTGAGTACTCGTAACGAAGGTGGGAAATGCTGCTTTTCATAAACCTGTTTTCAAGGCAAAATTACGGGCTGCATGACCTTAAAAAAATAAAAGGTACAGGTAGATTCTGTGAGATTGATTAATGCTTTTCCTGCTGCTTTAATAATTGGTCTCTTTCCTCAGCCACCATATTTAACCTGCTTTCCAATTCACCAATGCTTTTTAACCTGCTCTCCAGGCTTCTGTTAGCTTCTGACAAGGTGTGCAGATCATTGTTTAGTTCTTCCAGGTAGGTGACCCGTTTTTGTAATTGCTGGCGATGAAAATTAGCTTCATTCAAATTATCCTGCAGGTCATTGACCTGGGCATTTAATTTTTGATTTTCACTGATCTGTGCAAATAATTTAGACCGCTGGTTTTCGAAATCTTTTGTAAGCCGGTAATGAGATTCTTTCAAGTCTTCAAATTCAAGGTTTGCCATTTTAGAAGCAGCAACCTGTGATTCAAGCTTTTGCATTTTAACCTGCATGGAATTAAATTCCGCATAAGCATTATCTAACATGGAATGCATTTCTACCGCAAGGTGTTCCTTTTGTTTTATTTGATTGATCTCAGAATCTTTTTGTTGCAATTGGTTTTGCAGCTCCTGCAGGTGATGTGATAATTGCTCATTCTCTCTAAGTATGGCTTGCTGTTTTTCTTCATTCTCTTTTACAAGATCCACCTGCCCAATCAACTGGCTGATCTTTTGACTATGTTCCTGTAAACTTTGCCGGGCTGCCTGTAATTGGGAAAGATAATCACCCTGAACCTCCGGTGTTGCATGAATTTCCTGTTCCCGGCGCTGCAATTGAATCTGCAGATCCTCATTTTGATTGCGTAATTCATTCAGTTGCGATTGCAAAGCCTGGTTTTGATCACGCAGGTTATTTAATGCTGAAATGGAAACCAGGTTTTGAGCCTCAAGCTGTTTTAACTGGCCATGCAGTTCATTGTATTCTGTTTGTAACTGCTCATTTACATTATGTTCAACTTTGGTATTCAGGGAGGTTAGCAGCTCCTGGTTTTGTGCTTCGAGCTGTTTTAACTTGTCTTGCAGTTCATTAAATTCCGTTTGCAAATGTTCATCAACGTTATTGTCAACTTTGGCATTCAGCGTTGATTGCAGTTCTTTGTTTTGTGCTTGCAGATCATCAAACCTTTTTAAAAGGTGGCGATTATTTTCATCCGCCATTTTTATCTTCTGGTGAAGTATGGATATTTCTTCGTCTTTGATGGCCAGTTCATCCAAATCACCACCTTGCTGAAGTTGTTCTTCCAGTTCCTGGTTACGTGCCTTTAATTCTTCTACTTCAGCCTTGTACATTTTTGCATTTTCAGCGGTTTCTTTCATCAACATCCTGCTTTCGGCTAATTCCCTGTCCTTTATTTCCGCTTCATTAAAATATTTCATTTTCCAGTCTTCAAACTGCCTTTGCAATTTTTTGGTCCTGTTTGTATTTGGCTCCAGGCTGCGACGACTGGTAATAAAAAAATGGATCGCTATACCCAATATAATTGCGCCCACCTGAAGCACAATGATCTCTATAATGGTTAAATTTAACTCAGCCATATGAACGATTAATGAAAACGGGTTTTTACTTAAACAGCCTACAAAATGATAAAAATCCTGAAAAAATTCAGCAAAACTACTCGTAAACTATAAAAATAATTGTTTATAACAGGCGGTAAGTTATACACAACCTTTATAAAATGCAACATCCTTTAAGAAATAATTTTTACCCGGCTTTAATTGTTTATGCTTAGTGCTTTATAAGCTTAGTTATTAGCCAGGCAATGACCTGGCTCCGGTCCATTACCATAAAAAAACCCTGTCAT
>CAMPGG010000131.1 GCA_946885335.1 uncultured Chitinophagaceae bacterium | reverse complement strand
CGGGAACGCAACGTTATTTTGATTTGCACCATGCGCCAAACGATGTTTTTGAAGCGGTAAACAAAAGAGAACTGGAACTCGGCGCATTAGCCATGACTGCTATTACTTACCTGGTCTCTGAATATGGCTTACCTGCTAAAAAATAATCTCTTTAATTTATTGTTGAAAGAATGGACACTGGTTGGTGTCCATTTTTTTTAAGCGTTATGGGAGCCAACCAATTTTTCAATGGCTTTATGGACATGGATGAATGGGAAACTTTTTATAAGTTTTTGCATTTGTTCATTTATTTCTGTGTTGCATAAATTATTAATACTGCCTTCATGCGCCTTTCCTGGGTGATTGCTTACAGGTCTCTCAAAAGAATTTTCTTCAACTTGTTGACCAATGATCTTGTAGGCATCCCTGAAAGGTGTGCCCTGCATTACCAGTTCGTTTACTGCATCAACCGTAAATAAGTATTTATACTTTTCGTCTGCCAGGATATTTTCTTTTACTTCCATATTGGAGATCATTAATCCTGCCATATCAATACAATTTTTTAAAGTTGAAAATGCGGGGAATAAATGTTCTTTCAATAATTGCAGATCGCGATGATAGCCGGATGGTAAATTGGTCGTCATCATCATGATCTCATTTGGTAACGCTTTGATGCGATTACAATGTGAACGGATGATCTCGAAAACATCCGGGTTTTTTTTATGTGGCATGATGCTGCTGCCTGTAGTTAATTCAGGTGGGAAACCGATGAATCCAAAATTTTGATTCATGTATAATGTTGCGTCCATGGAAAAGCGGCTAAGCGTATCCGCTACATTAGCCAGCGCCTGTGCACAAATTCTTTCTGCCTTTCCTCTTCCCATTTGTGCGTACACTACATTGTAATTCAAATCATCAAAACCCAATAATTCCGTGGTTAGTTTGCGGTTGATAGGAAATGAGGAACCATATCCGGCTGCTGAACCTAAAGGATTTTTGTTGATTACATCGTAAGCGGCTTTCAAGGTAATGGTATCGTCCACCAGGCTTTCGGCATATGCTCCAAACCATAATCCAAAAGAAGAAGGCATGGCTAATTGTAAATGCGTATAGCCGGGAAGTAAGGTAGACCTGTGTTTTTCACTTTGTTGTTGAAATAAATCGAATAATGAATGAACGGATTCAACGATGGTTTCCAATTCACTCCTTAAAAATAATTTTAAATCAACCAGCACCTGGTCGTTACGGCTTCGGGCACTATGGATTTTTTTACCGCTATCCCCCAGTTTTTTTGTGAGCATCATTTCCACCTGGGAATGAATATCTTCCACACTTTCATCAATACCAAATTCGGAGCCTGGTTGCTGTATATGATGATATATTGACTGGAGTTCTGTAATTAGTTTTTCCTTTTCTGCTTTTTCTAATAAGCCTACCGTCTCCAGCATCGTTACATGTGCGATGGATCCCAGCACATCGAAAGGAGCCAGCTGCATATCGAACTCACGGTCATTGCCAACCGTAAATGTTTCTACTTCTTTTAACGACTGAATTTTTTTTTGCCAAAGTTTCATAACAGCTTTTTTAACAGGTCAATATAAAACTCAACTCCATCATTTATTTCCTGCAGATAAATAAATTCATCAGCTGTATGACTGCGGGCTGAATCACCGGGGCCCGCTTTTAAAGCAGGGAACGGCATCAATGCCTTATCTGAAGTTGTTGGAGAACCATAAGTTTTTTTTCCTAAAGATAAACCAGCCTTTACAAGCGGATGCTCCGCGGGTATGGTTGATGATCGCATTCTTAAACTTCGGGGTTCCACCTGGCACTGTACATTTTTTCTGACTACATCCAATATCTCTTCCAGGCTGTAATGTTCATTCACCCTTATGTCAGCAATAAAATGACATTTATCAGGAACTACATTATGCGCTTTGTTTTCGGTTTCTATAACCGTTATGCTCATTTGCACGGGTCCCAGCAAACCAGATACTTTTTCAAACTGGTGATTTTTATACCAGTCAATATCTTTCAATGCTTTGTAAATAGCATTTTCACCTTCATTGCGTGCAGCATGACCCGCTTTGCCCACAGCCACATTATCTAATACCATTAAACCTCTTTCGGCAACAGCCAGTTGTAATTGAGTGGGCTCTCCTACAATAGCGCAATCAATTTGTTTGCCTTTCAATGGCTCTTTGAAATATGGGCTATTTAAAACCATTTCAATGCCACCACTTCCGCTGATCTCTTCTTCTGCTGTGGCAGCCAATGCCAGGTTGTATTTTAAACCAGGTTGATCATAAAAATGTACAAAAGCGGCAATCAGCGAAACCAATGCGCCGCCAGCATCATTGCTCCCAAGGCCATATAGTTTTTCGTTTTCAATAATAGCCTTAAATGGGTCTTTGGAATAGGCGGAATTTGGTTTTACAGTATCGTGATGTGAGTTTAACAGGATAGTAGGTTTGGCGGCATCAAAATGCTGGTTGAAAGAAAAAACATTATTTCCCAGCCGGCTGGTGTATATTTTTTTTTCTGCCAGGTAACGACTGATAATGCCTGCAGTTTGATCTTCCTGTTTAGAAAATGAAGGGGTAGCTATTAATTCTTTTAGCAGTTTGATGGCTTCCTGTTGAAGCGTTTGCAGATCATTATTCATCTTTCAAAATAGTTGTACCGGATTTGCCATTTAATACAGATGTTAAATGATCGGCTGATCCGATGGTTATTTTTTGTACACCGCTGTTTAGTGCGGCAAAGGCATTATCTAATTTAGGGATCATGCCTGCAAAGATCAAACCTTTACTTTTCAATTGCTGGTAATATGAATAAGGAAGATGAGTAATAACCGTCGATTCATCATCCGCATTCAATAAAACTCCCGGTTTTTCAAAAGTATATACCAACTGCACATGATAATAATGTGAAAGACTCCTGGCAATTTCCTGTGCCATAGTATCAGCATTTGTATTTAGCAGTTGACCTTCCCCGTTATGCGTGATAGGTGCAATAACAGGCAGTATGTTATCACTTAGTAATTGTTTGAAAAGTTCAGCATTCACTTCATCCACATCACCCACAAAACCATAATCCAGGTTTGCGTTTATCCTTTTATGTGCTTTGATGCAATTGCCGTCGGCGCCAGTTAATCCCAATGCATTGGATTGATTGGCCTGTAAAAGGGCCACAATTTTCTTGTTGATGTAACCAGCGTAAACCATGGTTACTATTTTTAGTGTATCCTTATCAGTTATCCTGCGGCCTTCGATCATTTTTTGCCCGATGCCCAGTTCTTTTGCCATTTGTGTGGCCATAACCCCTCCGCCGTGTACCAGTATTTTGTGACCCTGAACAGCAGACAATTCCTTCAAAAAATTTTCAAGCCTGGCTTCATCATCAATGATGTTGCCACTTATTTTTATAATAACAAGGTTTTCTTTTGAATTCGCCTGGTTCATCCGGTTATGAATATTTGTTAGGTTTTTGTTTTTAATATTTCACTTAAAATGGTTTGCGCCGCCCAAACCCTGTTACCTGCCTGCTCTGTGATGAGGCTGTTTGGTCCATCAAGAATCTCATCACTCAATTCTACATTTCTTCTGACCGGTAAGCAGTGCATCACTTTAGCCTGGTTTGTAATTTTCAGTTTTTCATTTGTCAGCATCCAGGATGGATCAACACATTTAATTTTTCCGTAATCATGATAAGTGCTCCAATTCTTCACATAAACAAAATCCGCATTTTCCAAAGCTTCATCCTGGTTATGGGTAATGGTTGCTCCTTTTGTATATTCTTCATCCAGCGCATATTCTTCCGGGTGAGTGATTACAAAATCTGCTTTGTCCCAGGCATTCACCCATTGCGCAAAACTATTGGCCACACATTGCGGAAGTGCTTTTACATGAGGCGCCCAGCTAAGAACGATTTTGGGTTTACTAACCATCTTGTTTATGCGCATTTTTTCCTGTATGGTTATGATATCCGTAAAGCTTTGCAATGGATGCAGGGTGGCGCTTTCCAGGCTAATTACAGGTATGCCTGCATAACGGATTACCTGGTTGATATACTGTTCGCTGTAATCATCCTCCCTGTTCTGTAAAGTTGGAAAAGTGCGAATGGCCAGTATATCAAAATATTTCCCGAAAATAGGAGCAGCATCTTTTACATGCTCCACGGTACTTCCATTCATAATGGCTCCTTCTTCAAATTCCAATGTCCAACCTTCTTGTCCCACATTAAATACAATTGCTTCCATACCCAGGTTTTGAGCAGCAATTTGGGTACTTAATCGTGTACGCATACTGGGATTTAAAAAAAGACAACCAATTCGTTTGCCTTTTCCAAGCAAGATGTCTGAATAAGGATTGGCTTTATATTCCAGCGCTTTGCCGACCAATTGAGCTATGTTTGAAACATCATGAACGGAAACAAAATTTTTCAACTAATTCCTTTTTTGAACTTGAATAATATTATTGAACGGGTTTAAGCGTCATTGATTGAATTTCTTTTTTCAAAGAATTTATAAAATGTTCCGCATCACTTTTAGTTAAAGCAAGGGAAGGCAATAAACGGATTACATTGGGTTTTGCTTCGCCTATAAAAATTTTTTGATTCGAAAGCAGGTTTTTACGGAGTTCTTTATATTCTTCTGAAACATCAAAACCGATCATTAAACCACGGCCACGAACATTCGAAATTCCAGGGATTGCTTTCAGCTCAGTTTCCAGGTATTTGCCCATCTCATCCGCATTATTTAAAAGATTTTCTGTTTCCATCACTTCTAAAACAGAAAGTGCAGCTGCACAAGCCAGATGATTTCCACCGAAAGTTGTGCCTAACATAAAATGTTTTGGCTTGATGGATGGCGCAATCAGAATTCCACCAATGGGAAAACCATTTCCCATTCCTTTAGCCATTGAATATATGTCGGCATTTACACCGGCAAAATCATGACTGAAAAATTTTCCGGTTCTTCCATAACCACATTGAACGCTATCGGCAATATACACCGCACCGTATTGATCACAGCATTTACGAATTGTTTGCAAAAATTCTGGAGTTGCCAGGTTAATTCCACCTACACCTTGTATACCTTCTATAATAACTGCGGCTATTTCTTCGCCTTCCTGTTGAAAATATGTTTCCAATGCCTGCACATCATTGAACGGGAGAAAATGAACATTTTCAGTTTCATTCACAGGGGCAATAATAGCAGGATTATCAGTAGCAGCCACTGCCAAAGAAGTGCGGCCGTGAAAAGCTTTTTTAAAAGCAACGATCTTTTTTCTGCCTGTATGGAATGATGCCAGTTTTAATGCATTTTCATTGGCCTCTGCACCAGAATTGCAAAGGAATAATTGGTAATCATCTTTACCAGATATTTTACCAAGTTTTTGCGCCAATTCTTCCTGTATCGGAATACGAACTGAGTTTGAATAAAATCCAACTTTGTTTAATTGGTCCGTTAATCTTTTTATATAATGCGGGTGAGAATGACCAATGCTGATTACAGCGTGGCCGCCATACATATCAAGATATTGCGTACCCTCATCATCCCAAACATAAGATCCCCTGGCTTTTTCAATTGCTATGTTGTTGATGGGATAAACATCGAAAAGTTTCATCTGTTTAATTTATTTCTTTTGTAAAAAGAATTTCCAAAGATGGATTGAACAAAAATCTTTTATCAGAAAGCGCTGGCTTTTAATCGCAGTCCTGAAGTTTCATCCAGTCCGCACACCAGGTTCATGTTTTGCACCGCTTGCCCCGAAGCACCTTTCACTAAATTGTCCAATGCGGAATGCACCACCAGTTTGCTGCCTACTTTTTCTAATTGAATAACACACTTATTTGTATTCACCACTTGTTTTAAAGAGATAGGTTCTTTGCTTATAGAAACAAAAGGTTCGTCTTTGTAATATTCATTGAAAATAACCTGCAATTCTTCCATGCTTAAAACGCAATGCATTTGGGAACTCACAAATATCCCTCTTGTAAAATCACCCCGCCAGGGAACAAAATTCAGTTTTTCATTTCCTTCCGGGTCGCCAGGAAAATTTTTTTGCAGTTGATGTAGTGTTTGGTAGATCTCTTTCAGGTGCTGGTGCTCTAAAGTTTTATAGGCCTGGATATTATTGGCCCGCCAGCTAAAATGCGATGTGGCGGAAAGACCCTGTCCGGCACCGGTAGATCCTGTTATACCGGTAGTATAAATGTCTTCTTCAAGTAATCCTTCTTTTGCAAGTGGAAGTAAACCTAACTGGATGGTTGTTGCAAAGCAACCCGGATTAGCAATGTTTTTAGCTTTCTTAATTTCTTCTTTATTCAATTCAGGAAGACCGTAAACGAATTTTCTTGCCAGGTTGGGGTGGCCAGGTAATTGAAATTCGGCTGTTGATGTTAATCTGAAATCGTGGCTAAGGTCAATGATTTTTATACCGGGATGAATTTCATTGGAATTTAAAAATTTTACGGCCTCGCCATGCCCGGCACACAGGAACAAAACATCAATACCCGGTTTAGTAAGTATTTCAAGATCGCCAGAAAAAAAAATATCTGTTTCGTCAATCAGGTCGGGATGAACAGTGGAAACATTTTTACCTGCATTACTGCGACTATGAATATATTGAAGTGTAACAAATGGGTGATTGATCAACAGGCGGATCAACTCCCCACCTGTGTACCCGGCGCCACCAATAATACCTGCCTTAATTATTTTTTCTGAAGCCATGCTGACAAATTTAAGCATCTTTTACCCGGTGGTAAATGGCTGTTTGATTTCCAAAGATTTTACTGAAACCCCTTACATCATCGCCGGTAAAACCGGTATTCATTTCACCATATTTTCCAAACCGACTGCTCATGAGGTCATTTTTGGATTCGATGCCGATAATTACAAAACGATATGGCATCAGTTGTACAAAAACATCGCCAGTAACCTGTTCCTGTGAACTTTGCAAAAATGCTTCCATATCTCTCATTACCGGGTCCATGATCTGACCTTCGTGTAACCAGTTTCCATAAAATTGCGCCAGTTGATCTTTCCAGCTAAGCTGCCATTTGGTTAAAACATGTTTCTCCAATGCATGGTGAGCTTTAATAATCACCATGGGTGCAGCTGCTTCAAATCCAACCCGTCCTTTAATGCCAATGATGGTATCACCAACATGAATATCCCGGCCAATACCGTAAGGTGCTGCTATCTTATGTAAATATTGAATGGCTTCAACAGGATGTTTAAAATCCTGGTCATTCACTTTTTTTAGTTCGCCTTTTTCGAAATATAATTTTACTTCCTCTTCCCCTGTTTTAGTAACGGGTGTGGGCCATGCAGATTCGGGAAGCATGCCTTTTGATTGCAATGTTTCTTTCCCGCCAACACTGGTGCCCCAAAGTCCTTTGTTAATGGAGTACTGTGCTTTTTCAAAATTCATATTAATGCCGTGACCTTTGAGATATTCAATTTCAGCTTCCCGGCTTAATTGCATATCACGAATGGGAGTGATGATCTCAACACCCGGTATCATAATATGAAAGATCATATCAAAACGAACCTGGTCGTTTCCCGCACCGGTACTGCCATGGGCTACTGCATCCGCATTTATTTTGCGGGCATGTTCCGCAATATGCATCGCCTGGCTTAATCGTTCTGCGCTTACACTTAAGGGATAGGTGTTGTTTTTCAACACATTTCCAAACACTAAATATTTAATGATGGTGTTGTAATAATTTTCAACAGCATCTATCGTAGTGTGCGTTTTTACACCCAATGTATAAGCGTGTGCTTCAATTTGTTTTAATTCTTCTGCATCAAAACCGCCTGTATTTACAATAATGCTATGAACCTCGTATCCCTTGTCTTCTGTAAAATATTTTACACAGTATGATGTATCCAATCCGCCACTAAATCCGAGTACAACTTTTTTGGCCATTATTATTCATTAAAAATTAAAAAAGTAATGAAGGAAAGATTTTGGTTTGCCTGCACCGCTCTTTTCTTTTTTAAGAAATCCACGTAAAAACTTTAATTGTTTTATCCGCATTAACCTTTCCAGTCCTTTTGCATTTTCTTTAAAAAATTGTTTTGTTTCTTCCGGCTCATAATGATCTTTTGGATCATATAACATAGCGGTACACATACAATTTTTTCTTTCTTTGCTCATCAAAATATCATAGTTCACACAGCTTTTACAACCTGCCCAGAAAGCTTCGTCCTGGGTTAATTCAGAATAAGTGACCGGTTCATAGCCCAAATCGGAATTGATCTTCATTACGGCCAGGCCGGTGGTTAAACCAAATAATTTAGCTTCCGGATATTTTTGACGGCTCAATTCAAAAATGCGTTTTTTGATAGATTTGGCTACACCACTTTTGCGAAAAGCGGGAGCAACGATCAATCCTGAATTGGCCACATACTCACCATGACTCCAGGTTTCTATATAACAAAAACCAACCCATTCATTTTCCGGGGTTAAGGCGATCACCGCTTTGCCTTCATCCATTTTTTGAGAAACATATTCTGGCGTACGCCGGGCAATACCTGTACCACGTGCATTTGCAGATGCTTCCATTTCGTCAGTAATAATAACTGCGTATTTTTTATCTTCAGGTGTTGCCACCCGAACGATTATTTGCTGATTTTCCACCTTGTAAAATTTGAAATAGATAACGGAGAACCAATCCTGATAGTAATTCCGGGGAATCTTCACTGATAGGGGCCGTGGTCAATGGCTTGGCCTATCAGATTGCAGGTCGGACCAGGTATTTAAACAGGTCGAAACCCACACTGTAAACACCTGTGGTGATGGCTGCATGAAAAGCAACTTGTTTCGTATGTGTGAGAATGTTGTTCACTTAATATACTC
>CAMPGG010000130.1 GCA_946885335.1 uncultured Chitinophagaceae bacterium | reverse complement strand
GCATATCCATGAGATTCATAAGGGAGTGTTACATAACGAACGGTTCCGCCATGTCCTTTAATGGCGTTGTATAACCTTTCGCTTTGAATAGGGAAGGTGCCTGAATTATTATCTGCTTCACCATGAATTAACAGGATGGGCGTTTTGATTTTGTCAGCATGTGAAAATGGACTCATCTGGTTGTATAAATCAGGTGCTTCCCAATAAGTACGTTCTTCATTTTGAAATCCAAACGGGGTTAGTGTACGATTGTATGCACCACTTCTTGCCAAACCAGCTTTGAATAAGTTCGTATGTGCAAGCAGGTTAGCCGTCATAAATGCGCCATAACTATGACCGCCAACACCAACCCGGTTGCGGTCACCCACACCCAGCTCTGCTAATTTATTAATGGCGGCTTCCGCATTCATTTGTAATTGATCAACAAAATTATCATTGGGTAATTTATCACCTTCACCAACAACAGGCATTTCAGCATTATCCAGCACGGCATAACCCTGCATGGCCCAGAAAACCGGTGACCCGTAATTGATCCGTGTAAAAGTGTATTTGGATCCACGCACCTGGGCCGCATCATTCGCTGATTTAAATTCACGCGGGTAAGCCCAAATCAGTACAGGTAAAGGACCATCTTTTTCTTTGTTGTAACCAGCAGGTAAATAAAGTGTACCTGTCAGATCAACACCATCCTTTCTTTCATAAAAGATCTTTTCTTTTGAAAGCTGCCGTAAAGCGGGTTGCGGATCTGTGAAATTCGTTAAAGCCTTAGTCGACTTCTTTGCAAGATTATGTAAATAATAATTGGGCGTTTCGTCCACACTTTCTTTAGATGTGATAAACACCAGTTTAACCGGGTCAATTACATTCACTACCTGCTCATAATACGGTGCTTTGGATTGCCAGACTTTCTTCGTCTTTTTTGTTTTCAGATCAAAAGTTTGCAGCAATGGCATATCGCCTTCATCTGAAGCTCCCTGTGAGCGAAGCAATAATTTGTTACCGGGTAAAATGTGCAGTACGTTTTGCGCATACTCATTCTGTTTAGTAACCGGTTGGCCGATATCAGCATACTGATCATCCTGCCTGCGCTGGAATAAAGAATCCACTTCACCGGTTGCCGGGTTCAGTTTATTCATTCTTATTTGTCGGCTGCGACTAAATCCTTCATACAACAATGCTGTATTGGCATCTCCCCATGTAATGCCGCGATAACGCATTTTTGTTTTAACCAATTCTTTTGGTTCTCCTGTAAAAGGCGCTTCTAAAGTGTAAACCGCATCCCGGTATGTTGATTCGTTTTTACTCAAACCTTTATCCAAAGCCTGTACATAATATAAGGTTGCCGGCTGATCATTCCGCCAGTTATAACTTCTGCCATAATTTACTACATTATCCAAACCGATAGGCGCTGTTTCCGTTGATGGATTTTGTGCAACATCTTTTACCAGTGCACCTGTTTGTGCATCCAGGATTTCAATGGATTTTGCAAATCCATTGGCAGGAACCAGGTAAGAAAATGGTTTTTTTAATTTATCGGTTAATATAAACCGGTTGTCAGGCGATACGTTGACAGAATTATATAAAGCTGCAGCCCCTAAAGTTTTTCCATCCGTGCGTTTTAATTGCGTGGTTGCATAAAATTCAAACAAATCTTCGTCATAAGGATTTTTTATAAGATCCTGGTAAGTGCGGCTGGCAGCTTCTTTACCTAAATTTTCCTGGATCACCGGTCCGGATGGTGCCTTTGGTTTTTTAGGACTTTGCGAAAGATCTTTCACAACAGCCTTGTAAATGATTACATCATTTCCTGCCCAGGTAAATGTAGTGCCCAGGACATCATTGATGGCATCATTGGTTAGCTGGCTGGCTGTTTTATCAGCAACATTGATCTTCCATAGAGTGATTTTTTCAGGTGTTGTATGCGTAAATGCGATCTGTTTTTGATCGGGGCTCCAACTGGTATTGGCAGCCCGCAGGTTTTCGGGTAAGCCTTTGACAGGGAAAGTTTCACCGGTCTGAATATTCTTTAATTGAAAACCTATTACATAATTGCTCCGGCTGGGTCCAAAATTCTCCGGGTTGATCCTTAATCCTGCAATGCGCAATTCTGGTTCCGCTAATTGATCAATGCCAGGAAAATCACTGCGTTCGCTGATCAGCATCCATTCACCTTTATTGTCAATGCTGACACCAGGCGTGGGAGATGCCAAAACAATATCCATAATTTTTTTGGGTGGTTGCTGATAGCTTAGATCAGTTTGGGCATTCGCTATTAAGGCAATGAACAGGAAATGGCAAAAAAGCCAGGTTGATTTTGCTTTATACATACTAATCAGGATTTTTTAGGTAATAAATATAAATTTTTGTTCAATGGCTTCTACATTTATCTTTGCCGGAATGAAAAAAATAATGCACATACATCATCATGTAAACTTACCATTGGTGAGCCGGTGATATTGTGTAAATATAATTTATAGAATGTTCGGCTTACCAGGGAGGTGAGCCTTTTTTATTTTCTAAACTTTTAAAAGCTTTTGAATGGAACAATGAGAGCTGTTTCTGGTTATTATAGCTGGAATGCTTTTTTAAACAATCAACTGGCAAAAAATTAATTTAAACACATGAAAGAAAGCTTGATCAAAAAAATATATGCTCCAATGGAAAATGGAACCGGCGGGTTTGAAATATTAAAACTGGCTATTCAGAAATCAGGCCGTTTATATGAAGACTCGGTAAAATTGTTGAAAGATTGCGGTATCGATATTCGTAACGGGCATAACCGCTTGAAAGTGGAAGCAGAAAATTTTCCCATTGAAATTTATTTTTTAAGAGATGATGACATTCCGCAGTACGTAGAAGATGGGGTAGCAGATGCCGGTATCGTGGGCGAAAATGTATTGTACGAAAAGGGCAAAGAAGTTGCCGTGTCCGAAAAGCTTGGATTTGGCAAATGTCGGTTATCCATTGCCGTTGAGAGGAAAGAGGAATATGATGATGTGCAATATTTACAACATAAAAAAATTGCAACCAGTTATCCTTTTTTACTGGAACAGTTTCTGAAAAGAAATCAACTGAATGCGGAAATACATGAAATCAGCGGTTCCGTGGAAATTGCTCCTGGCATCGGGCTGGCCAATGCAGTCTGTGATTTGGTAAGCAGCGGGTCAACTTTATTCATGAATGGTTTAAAAGAAGTTGAAACCATCCTCCACAGCCAGGCAGTGCTTATAAAAAATGTTTCATTGAGTGATGCAAAGCTTTCTATATTAGAAAGATTAATTTTTCGCATTCATGCCGTTAGACAGGCAAGGCACAATAAATATATTTTGTTGAATGCGCCAAATGAATCACTGGATCGGATCATTTCTTTGTTACCGGGAATGAAAAGTCCTACGGTTTTACCTTTGGCTGAAGCAGGCTGGAGCAGCGTGCACAGCGTATTACAGGAAGATGAATTCTGGGAGATCATCGAGAAATTAAAAGATGCAGGTGCGCAGGGAATTTTGGTGGTTCCGATTGAAAAAATGATTGTATAATAAATAGGTTTAAAACAGGTCAATCATGCAGGTTCATAAAAATGTAGAAAGAAAAGACTGGAATCGTATTTTACAACGACCGGTTTTTGATTCATCCAAACTGGAAAGAAAAGTTGAACGGATCATCAGGCAGGTAAAACGAAAAGGAGATAAAGCATTGTTCAAGTATACCCGCAAATTCGATGGTGTTTCTATTCGTGAATGGCAGGTGACTGAAGATGAATTTAATGATGCGGAAAATCAACTCACACCTGAATTAAAAGAAGCTATTCAACAAGCTAAATTGAATATCGCTGCTTTTCATGCTGCACAAGTGCAATATCCAAGGATCATTGAAACCATGCCCGGTGTAAGCTGCTGGCAAAAAATGGTGGCGATTGAAAAAGTGGGCTTATATATTCCCGGTGGTTCTGCTCCATTATTTTCAACAGTTTTGATGTTGGGCATTCCGGCAACCATCATTGGTTGTAAAGAAATTGTTTTATGTACTCCGCCTGCAAAAGATGGAAAAATTCATCCGGCCATTTTGTATGCTGCAAAACAGGCTGGCATAACAAAAGTGTATAAAACAGGTGGTGTGCAGGCAATTGCTGCCATGGCTTTTGGTACCGAAACCATTCCTGCAGTTTATAAAATTTTTGGTCCGGGCAACCAGTTTGTTACAAAAGCCAAACAGGTTGTTCAGCAAATGGGTGTGGCAATCGATATGCCTGCAGGTCCCAGTGAAGTGGCTGTATTTGCTGATGCAAATGCGAATCCATCTTTCATTGTAGCCGATTTGTTATCACAGGCAGAACATGGTCCCGATAGCCAGGTGATCCTGGTTACAACCAGTGAAGATTTGTTGAATACTGTTCATGAAGAATTGAAAAGGCAACTACATATTTTACCCCGTAGAGCGATAGCACAGCAGGCATTGCAAAAAAGTCATTCCATATTGGTTAACAGTGAAGATGAGGCCATGGATTTGTTGAATCAATATGCGCCTGAGCACCTGATTTTAAATTGTGAAAATGCGGATGCATTGGCGGAGAATGTGATCAATGCAGGTTCTGTTTTTATTGGCGCTTATTCACCCGAAAGTGCAGGCGATTATGCCAGCGGAACCAACCACACATTACCTACTAACGGTTATGCAAAAATGTACAGCGGGTTAAGCGTGGAAAGCTTCAGCAAAACCATTTCTTACCAAAAACTGACTGAAACAGGGTTGCTGAATATTGGCAGGCATATTGAGCAAATGGCAGAGGCGGAAGGATTGCATGCACATGCGCAGGCAGTAAGTGTCAGGCTAAAAACAATTAATTTAAAATGAAGATCAGATGATGCAAGTAATCATCACAAATAAACAACATGAGTTTTAATTTAGATGAAATAACAAGGCAAAACATAAAGGACCTGGTTCCTTATTCTTCCGCAAGGGATGAATTTAGCGGAGATGCAAGAATATTCCTGGATGCGAATGAAAACAGCCTGGGTTCACCACTAACGAAATGGTATAACCGATATCCTGATCCGCATCAAAAAAAATTAAAAGAAAAATTAAGTAAGGTAAAAGCGGTTACAGAAGAAAAAATATTTATTGGCAATGGAAGTGATGAATGTATTGATATTCTTTTCAGGTGTTTTTGTGAACCAGGACAAGATAATGTGATTGTTTGTCCGCCAACTTATGGCATGTACGCTGTGAGTGCTGCTATCAATAATGTGGCGGTTAAAAATGTAAACCTGACAACTAATTTTCAATTAGATCTGGCAGCCATTGAAGAGGCCATTGACGATCATACAAAAATGATCTTTTTGTGTTCGCCTAATAATCCATCCGGTAATTCTTTGATCCGGGAAGATGTTGAAATGATCCTCAATAATTATTTCGGATTGGTGGTGATCGATGAGGCTTATATTAATTTCTCCCGCCATCGTTCTTTTATTCATGAACTGGCAGATTATCCAAACCTCGTTATCCTGCAAACTTTATCCAAGGCCTGGGGCCTGGCTGCTTTGCGACTTGGACTCGCATTTGCCGATGATAAAATCATCGGGGTAATGAACAAGGTAAAACCACCTTATAATATTAACCAGGCAACACAGGATCTTGTTTTAAAAGCGCTGGATGAAGTACAACAGGTAAATGATATGATCGTGGAACTGGTGACCGAACGGGAATCATTAACCGAAAAATTACTGGGGCTGCCTGTTGTTGAAAAAATTTATCCCAGTGATGCTAATTTTTTATTGGTTAAAGTGAACGATGCGGATGGTATTTATCAATTCCTGTTGGATAAAGGTATTGTTGTAAGAAACAGGAGCAAGGTTACGCATTGCGAAGGCTGCCTGCGCATAACTGTGGGTACAAAAAGTGAAAATAATTTATTAATTGATGCATTAAAGCAATTTACAAAATCATAGGTATGGAAAGCATGGTCAATCCTATTCGTAAACGTTTGCTTTTTATAGATCGTGATGGAACGATGATCAAAGAAGCGCCGCCTACTTACCAGATCGATTCGTTTGATAAACTGGAATTTTATCCTGAAGTGTTTCAATACCTGGGTCGGATTGCCAATGAACTGGATTATGAACTGGTAATGGTCACCAACCAGGATGGATTAGGTACTGAAGGTTTCCCGGAGAAAACTTTTTGGCCGGTTCACCAGCATATTGTAAAAAGTTTTGAAAATGAGGGTATCAGTTTTTCCGCAACTTATATTGATCGTTCTTATCCGCATGAGAATTCACCCAATCGTAAGCCAGGTGTAGGTATGTTAAAAGCTTACCTGGATGATGCATATTATGATATCACGAATTCATTTGTAATTGGTGATCGTATCACTGATGTGCAATTAGCCAAGAACCTGGGATGCAAAGCCATCTGGCTGAATGTTGATCCGGATTTGGGTGGCTCGGAAATCGTTCACCAGCGAAAAGAACTGGAAGAAGTGGTTGCCCTTGAAACAGTTGAATGGAGCAAGATCTATGAATTTTTAAAAATGGGATTGCGGTTGGTTGAACATACCCGCAACACCAACGAAACAAAGATCCATGTAAAATTAAATATGGATGGTCTGGGTCATGCTTCCATCAAAACAGGTCTTGGTTTTTTTGATCACATGCTTGAACAGATTGCCCGTCATGGAAAAATTGATTTGGACATAGAAGTAAAAGGAGATCTGCATATTGATGAACACCACACGATAGAGGATACGGGTATAGCCCTGGGTGAAGCATTTTCAAAAGCGCTTACAGATAAACGTGGTTTGGAACGGTACGGTTTTGCCTTGCCAATGGATGAAGCGGAGGCTAAAGTGCTGATCGATTTTGGCGGACGAAACTGGCTGGTCTGGAACGCCGTTTTCAAAAGAGAGAAAATAGGGGAGATGCCGACAGAAATGTTTTTCCATTTCTTTAAATCATTCAGCGATGCCGCTAAGTGTAATCTGAATATTGAATGCCATGGTGATAATGAGCATCATAAAATAGAAGCCATTTTCAAGGCTTTTGCCAAAGCTATAAGGATGGCAGTACGAAGAGATCCTTTTAGTAATTATTTGCCAACGACGAAGGGGATGCTGTAATCAGATGGTTTATTAATTAACTCGAATGTTCCAATACATCCTGGAAATCTGGTTTTTTCTTAAACACGGAATAGGCAAATGGGCAAAGGGGTGTTATTTTAATATGATGATGCCGGGCATAATCCACCGCTGCCTGCACCAGTTGAAAGCCGATGTTCTGTCCTTTTAGTTCTTCGCTAACTTCTGTATGTTCGATGACCATTTTGTTTTCAAAAGGTTTGTAATAAATCATTTCTGCCAGGATGTTTCCATCCACTTCTACTACAAAAGCACCCTTATTATCCTGGTGATTATGTTTGATAAGCATGACATCGTTTATTTAAAGCTATCAAATTTTATTTGTTCAATTCAGAATGTACACGCATATTTGTATCCATAATGAAAAGAAATTCTAATATTAATCAGTGGTGGTGGCATACAAACTCTTATCGGGGTAAGTAGTGTCATTGCTATATTTAAATAGTTATAAACTAACCCCGGATACGCTCCGGGGTTTTTTATTTTAAAGCATTATTGAAAATAGGATATGAAAAAGATCAGGCTTGAAACGGGATTTAAAAAAATGCTGGCCGATGTGTTTACGCCGGTTAGCATTTACCTGCGGTTGCGTGACCGGTTCAGGGATACTATTTTATTAGAGAGTACCGACCACCATGCAGCTGAAAACAGTTATTCTTTTATCTGTATCAATGCTATTGCCGGAGTGGAGATCAGCAACATGAAAAATGTTGAATTCAAATTGCCGGGCGAAGTTCCCCAAAAAATGACGATTAAAACCGGTTCGGAAGTTCCGGTGATCTTAAAAGATTTTATGAATCGGTTTGAAGCGGTTCCACCGTCCATCAATGCCGTTCTCCCTGCACAGGGCTTATATGGTTACACCACTTATGATGCCATCCGTTTCTTTGAAAACATTCCCTTTAACAATGAATTGCACGAACCGCAGATACCCATGATGCGATACCGGTTATACCAGTACGTTATCATCATCAATCATTTTAAAGATGAAATGTTTTTGTGTGAAAACAAAGTGCCGGGTTTGAAAGGTGAACCGGGCATGATTGAATCGCTTATACGAAGTAAGGATGTTCCGGTTTTTCCATTTGATACCCATGGCGATGAAATCTCAAATATGACCAATGAGGATTATTTGAAAATGGTTGACAAAGGAATTAAAAGTTGTTTGCGGGGCGATGTTTTCCAGATCGTACTCAGTCGCCGTTTTAGCCAGGCATATTCAGGTGATGATTTTAATGTTTACCGTTCTTTACGCAGTATTAATCCTTCGCCTTATTTATTTTATTTCGATTATGGAGATTACCGCATCATGGGATCCAGCCCGGAGGCACAACTGATCATCAAAGATCAGCATGCCATTGTTCATCCCATTGCGGGAACTTTTAAAAGAAGCGGGGATGATGCAACGGATCAGCAAGCAGCGGAAGCGTTATTGCTGGATCCAAAAGAAAATGCGGAACATGTTATGCTGGTTGACCTTGCCCGGAACGACCTGAGCCGGCAATGCACCGAAGTGGCGGTTACCCAATACCGTGAGTTGCAGTATTATTCGCATGTCATTCACCTGGTTAGCGAAGTGAAAGGAAAGTTAAAGGAAAATGCACATCCTTTTGAAGTATTGGCAGCCAGTTTCCCTGCCGGAACTTTGAGCGGTGCGCCAAAAGTGCGGGCCATGGAACTGATCAACGAATACGAACCAACTGCCCGTAATTATTATGGCGGATGTATAGGATTTATTGGCTTTGA
>CAMPGG010000129.1 GCA_946885335.1 uncultured Chitinophagaceae bacterium | reverse complement strand
CGATTGATATCGGTTTGTTCCAAAAGCTCCCTGATCTCTTCGAATGTTTGGGTATGCACATCAAAAATGCTTAACTGCATACGAGTGCCGGAAAGATTTTTTACCGTATCGCCTAATTTATCATCTACATGTTTTTGTTCCAGTTGTTTTAAAATATCGTTTGCCCTGTCAATCAGTAATGGTGGCATACCAGCCATTTTAGCTACATGTATTCCAAAGCTGTGTCGGCTTCCGCCTAATGCCAGTTTACGTAAAAAAATAATTTTGTTCCCGGCTTCTTTATTTGTGATGTGAAAGTTTTTTACCCTTTCCAGTTTATTTTCCAATTCATTCAACTCATGATAATGCGTGGCAAATAAAGTTTTGGGTTGAGTAGGGGATTGGTGCAGGTATTCCGCAATACTCCATGCAATGGATATACCATCGTAAGTTGATGTACCACGACCTATTTCATCCAGCAAAATAAGACTGCGGGGCGTCAGGTTGTTGATGATGGATGCTGTTTCATTCATCTCCACCATAAAAGTTGATTCTCCTCCACTCAGGTTATCGCTTGCGCCAACCCGGGTAAATATTTTATCCGTCAGCGGAATGAATGCATCCGTAGCCGGAACAAAACTTCCCATATGAGCCATTAGTGTGATCAATGCAGTTTGTCGCAACAAGGCTGATTTACCGCTCATATTTGGACCGGTAAGAATGATGATCTGCTGATCCGTTTTATTCAGTTCTATATCATTATGGATAAAAGATTCTCCAATGGGCAGGTGTCTTTCAATAACCGGGTGACGTCCTTCTTTGATAACCAGTTCATCACCCTCATGCACAACCGGGATTTTATATTTAAACTGCGTGGCATTGTGTGCGAAGCAGATCATACAATCCAGAATGGCCAGGATATTGCCATTTGTTTGAATAGGTGTGATATAGTCAAACAGGTCATTGAGCAGGGTTTCAAAGATCTTTAATTCTATTTCAAGAATCTTGTCTTCGGCACCCATGATCTTTTCTTCATATTCTTTCAACTCCGGTGTAATATATCTTTCCGCATTGGTCAGCGTTTGTTTTCTTATCCAGGATGCGGGCACTTTTTCTTTATGCAGGTTAGTTACTTCCAGGTAATAACCAAAAACATTGTTGAAGCCAATTTTTAATGATGAAATACCTGTTGCAGTTGTTTCTGCCTGCTGCATTTTAAGCAGGTATGCTTTACCGTTATGTGAAATGGAACGCAACTCATCCAGGTCAGGGTGTACGCCGCTGTTAATGATGCCTCCGCGATTAGCCTGTGCCGGCGGGTTATCTATAATTTCTTTTAAAATTTTATCAGCAATCAGGTGGCAGGGGTTTAATGCATCTCCAAGCCTGTTGATGTATTCATTATCAGCGGCCAGGCACCATTGCCTGATATCTTCAACCTGTTTTAACCCACGGGCCAGTTGCAACAGTTCACGCGGATTAATTTTCTTTAACGGGATTTTTGAAACCATTCTTTCCACATCACCGCAATGTTTAATGGCCTGCACCATTTTGGTGCGTATTTCAGTATTCAGAATAAAAAATGAAACAGTTTGTAACCGCTCATTAATCTTATTTAAATCTTTTAATGGAAAAACGATCCAGCGTTTAAGCATCCTGGCGCCCATTGGCGATGAAGTATTATCCAACACACTTAAAAGCGTTTTGCTTCCTTCAGTTTGCTGGTTAACCAGTTCCAGGTTGCGAATTGTAAAACGATCCATCCATAGAAAATCTTCTTTATCCAGTCTTTGAATGGAAGCGATATGTTGCAGGTTTGGATGTTCTGTGTCTTTCAGGTAATGTAGTAAAGCACCGGCGGCAACCATCCCTGTTCGCAGGTCATCGATGCCAAAACCTTTTAAAGAATGGGTTTGAAAATGTTTTAGCAGACTTTCTTCAGCATAGCTTTCATCAAAGATCCATTCATCCAGCGTATAACTGTAAAATTTACTGCCGAAATACTCCTTGAATTTTTTCTGGTTGTTTCTTTGAAAAATGACTTCTGCCGGTTTAAAGCTTTGCATCATTTTATCCGCGTATTCACGATCACCTTGTGTGATCAGGAATTCACCGGTTGATATATCTAAAAAAGCCAATCCATATTGATCATGGTCAGAAAAATGAATGCCTGCAAGGAAATTATTTGAATGATGTTCTAATAATTTGTCATTGACCGCCGTGCCGGGTGTTACCATTTCTGTTACACCTCTCTTGACGATCCCCTTAGCCATTTTTGGATCTTCCAGTTGATCGCAAATGGCTACCCGGTAACCGGCCTTCACCAGTTTATGCAGGTATGTGTCCAGTGCATGATGCGGAAAACCTGCCAGTTCAAGAGAAGATGCGGCCCCGTTATTTCTTTTGGTAAGCGTTATTCCTAAAACCTGCGAAGCAATTACGGCATCATTTCCAAAAGTTTCATAAAAATCACCCACCCGAAAAAGCAGGATGGCATCGGGGTATTTTTGTTTAATAGCCCGGTGTTGCTGCATTAAAGGTGTTTCGGAAGGTTTTGTTTTTGCCATATCAATAACGGCAAATATAAAATCCGCTTTGGTTTAAGAAGTTTTCACGTGTTCTTTTTTATACATTTTTATTAAGGATGTTGAATTTCTGTTTTATAGTCGGCTTACTTTTGCAGTTATGCAAAAATTATCGATGCAGGAGTTGAACCGTAAATCGGTTGAAGAATTCAGGGAATCCGAAAAAATGCCTGTAGTTGTGGTGTTGGATAATATTCGGAGTATGCATAATGTGGGTAGTGTTTTTCGCACTGCCGATGCCTTTTTAGTAGAATGCATGTTTCTTTGTGGTTTTACTGCACAACCTCCGCACAGGGATATTCATAAAACAGCGTTGGGCGCCACGGATACCGTTAACTGGAAATATTTTTATTCCACAATGGAAGCGGTAAAAAAATTAAAGGAAGACGGGTATCGTATCTGGGCGGTGGAACAAGTTAAGAACAGCAAAAAGTTAAATGAAATTGAACTGAAGCCAGATGAAAAAGCGGCCATTATTTTTGGTAACGAAGTAGAAGGCGTTTCCAATGAAGTACTTGCTTTATGTGATGATTTTATAGAAATTCCACAACTTGGTATGAAACATTCATTGAATGTGAGTGTGGCTGCCGGAATTGTTTTGTGGGAAGTTATAAGATCACGTGTTTAAGTAACCATTAATTTTCTTAGGGACAAAAAATATTGAATGCTCAAAAATTATCTTTCTCTCATTAAGTTTTCACATACCATTTTTGCCATGCCCTTTGGAATAATCGGATTTTTCCTGGGGTATATGCAGGTATCGGGATACAAGCAGGAAGCTGTTTCACAGCCAGGAATTTCGCTGACTACAGAGCAACTGGTCATTAAATTTATACTGGTCATTTTATGTATGGTATTTGCAAGAAGTGCAGCCATGGCGTTTAACCGCTACCTGGATCGTCATTTTGATGCACGCAATCCACGCACAGCTATCCGTGAAATTCCCGCAGGTATCATTTCAGCTAATTCAGCTTTACTGTTTACAATCATTAACAGCGTATTATTTGTTATAACCTGCATCTTCATTAATAAAATATGTTTTTACCTGTCGCCGGTAGCATTGGCCGTGGTGCTGGGGTATAGCTATACCAAACGTTTTACGCCATTGTGCCATCTTGTATTGGGTTTGGGTTTATCACTGGCACCCATAGGTGCTTTTTTAGCGGTTACGGGTCGATTTGAGTGGCTTCCGCTGCTATTTTCCTTCGCGGTAATTACCTGGGTAAGTGGATTTGATATCATTTATTCCCTGCAGGATGAAGAATTTGATCGTTCACAGGAATTATATTCAATTCCCGCAGCCCTTGGAAAAGCAAGAGCACTCAGGGTTTCAGAGGGTCTTCATTTAGGAAGTATTCTTTTTGTTTTAGCCGGTGGTTTATACGGATCCTTTTCCTGGTTGTATTGGGTAGGCTTTGCCATTTTTACAGGTATGCTTATTTACCAGCATTCAATTGTGAAACCAAATGATCTGCGAAGGGTTAACATTGCTTTCATGACATCAAACGGGATTGCTTCTGTTTTGTTTGCGGTGTTTTTAATTGCAGACTTATTACTTTTATCCTGATTAAAGCAGGTTTATTCATCTTAATGCATTAAAAATTTGTCAAGGATTATTTGTATTGATTACGGGTTAAAACGTACAGGCCTTGCCGTTACAGACCCGCTGCGAATTATAGCTACAGGACTTACAACTGTTGAATCGCCCAAATTGATAACGTTTTTAAAAGATTATTTTCAAAATGAAAAGGTGTCCCTGATACTGATCGGGGAGCCCTGGAATATGGATGATACGGCCACACATGCCACACCATTGGTTTTAAAATGTATCAAGGAACTGCAAAAAAATTTCCCCAATATACCCATCGAGAAAGTGGATGAAAGATATACATCAAAAATGGCTTCCCAGGCCATGATTGAAATGGGACTAAAAAAGAAACAGCGCAGAAACAAAGCTTTGGTTGATGAGATCGCCGCAACGATCATGCTGCAGGAGTACCTGCAAAAGCATGGTTGAATTGTTTGTTAAGATTATTGGCAGATCAGCGCTTAATAGATAATTTTGATTTAAAATAACAGAGAGAATAATGATTTTACCAATTGTAGCATATGGAAATCCTGTATTAAGAAAAGTATGTAATGATATTGATGCTGATTATCCTCATTTAGAAAAATTTATTGAAGATATGTGGGAGACCATGTATGCAAGCAATGGCGTGGGATTAGCAGCTCCGCAGGTAAATAAGGATATACGCATGTTTGTGGTAGACAGTACGCAGGTTTTTGAAAATATGGAAGATGAAGAAAAGAAAAATTTCAAAGATGATCCAGGAATTAAACAGGTTTTCATCAACGCACATATCACAAAATTAAATGGAGAAGAATGGGTGTATAATGAAGGTTGTTTGAGCATACCGAAAATCAGGGAAGATATTTTACGACAGGAAGAAGTTACCCTTGAATTTGTTGATGAAAATTTTGAACCCCATTCCGAAACTTATACTGGCATTACAGCCAGGGTTATTTTACATGAATACGATCATATTGAAGGCAAGTTGTTCATTGATTATTTATCGCCCTTGAAGAAAAAATTAATGAAAGGCAAATTAGCCGATATATCCAAAGGCAAAGTTTCAGTTGATTATAAAATGTCGTTCCCTAAAAAATGACCTGCTGAGAATACTCATACTTATACCATTTCTATTATTTTCCAGGTTTCTGCATGCACAGCAGGATTCAGTTGATGCCGCTGCGCTTGAAAGAATGATTAATTTGACAGAAGTAGTTGTCCGTGCCGACCTGGATGTACCATCATTCATCCGGAGAATAAAAGAGGATACAACTTTTTATAAGGCATTCCGCAATCTTCGCATACTGGGATTTACTTCGTTTAATGATATCCGTATGTTTGATAAAAAGGGCAGGATGTCGGCTTCTCTGCAAAGTAAAACAAGACAACAGGTATCAGGTGGTTGCAGAACAATGGATGTATTGGAAGAAAGATCCAGTGGTAATATGTATGATGGAGATGATTTCAGGTATTTTACTGCGCAATTGTATGCCAGCTTATTTTTTACCAATGGAAAAGTTTGTGGTGAAAATAATATTGTAAAAGGTATTGAGCTGAGTACAAAGTCAAAAAAAGGTTTGGATAAACACCGGGAACAATTAAAAATGATGTTCTTTAATCCCGGCAAAAAAATTCCGGGTATTCCATTCATTGGAAATAAAATAAACATTTTTGATCCCGAAATTGCCAGGTATTATGATTTTACAATAGATCTTGGTGATTATGAAGGACAGTATTGTTATATATTTTCTATCAAAGCAAAACCTGGTTTATCAAAAGGAGAAAAAAATCATATTGTTTTTGATAACATGACTACCTGGTTCAATAATAAAACCATGGAAATTGTGGGTCGTCAATATGACCTCAGTTATGCTACTCCTTTATATGATTTTAATGTTTCGATGGAAATTTTGATGACCCGCTTCCAGGATTTACTGGTGCCTAAAATGATCAGTTATAATGGCAATTGGGATGTTGCATTTAAAAAACGGGAGAAGGGTGTATTTACAGCCACTTTATTCAATTTTACCAGGTAACTTTTTGGAGCCAGGGTTCTATTTTACAAATGTTTTACTATACCCGCGCCATTTTTCAATAAGCATTTCCATATCATCCGGCAATGAACTATTAAACAACATTTCTTTTTTTGTTGAAGGATGTATAAAACCCAAAGTCTTTGCATGAAGTGCCTGGCGCGGACAAATGGCAAAGCAATTTTCAACAAACTGTTTATATTTTGTAAAAACAGTTCCCTTCACAATTTTATCTCCGCCATAAAAATCATCACTGAATAATGGATGCCCGATATGTTTCATATGCACCCTGATCTGGTGTGTACGCCCGGTTTCCAGCACACATTCAACAAGTGTTACATAACCCATTCTTTCCAATACTTTATAATGAGTAATCGCTTCTTTACCATGCTCACCTTCGGGATATGCTTCAAACAATTTTCTGAATCGCTGGTGGCGGCCTACATGCGCAATAATGGTACCTTCATCTTCTTTCATATCACCCCAAACAAGTGCTAAATATTTCCGGCTGACCGTATGATCAAAAAATTGTTTGGCCAACAGGCTCATTGATTTATCATTCTTTGCCAACACCAATAACCCACTTGTATTTTTATCAATGCGATGAACAAGACCATAACGGGGAAGCATATCTTCTGTTAGCTGCGGGTAATTTTCTTTCAAATACCATGCAATGCCATTTAATAAAGTGCCCGAATAATTTCCACTGCCGGGATGAACAACCATACCAGCAGGTTTATTGATCACCATCAGGTCTTCATCTTCATAAACAATATTAAGATCCATTTTTTCCGGAATTACTTTCACTTCTTCCGGCGACATGTCAGAGTATACTATGATTTCATCGGCAGCCCTGATTTTATAATTGGGTTTAACCGGATTTCCATTCACCAGCACCATTCCTGCATTGATGGCACCCTGCAATTTATTGCGGGTGGCTCTTTCAATACGATTCATCAGGAATTTGTCTATACGGTATGGTTCCTGTCCTTTATCAACAATAAAAGAAAATCTTTCAAATAGTTCATCACTGGTATCGTTTACTTCCTTTATGTCATTGGACGGATCCGTCATGCGTCAAAAATATTTATGAACCTTTAATAATTCGCAAAGGTAAAGATTGAAAGTGCATTATTACATTTGCAGGTAAGATATGAAGCAGATCGTATATTTTGAGGACCTCGGGGAAATGGATTATCAATCCGCATGGGATTACCAGGAACAATTGATGAAAGCAAACCTGGATATCAAAACACAAAATCGCCTGCTGCAATTAACCGGGCCGGCAGATGAATTACTGAATGAACAAGAAAGACAATCTACTATCAACCATTTGCTTTTTGTTGAACATCCACCCGTTTACACGTTAGGAAAAAGCGGAAAAAAAGAACATATTTTGATTGGGGAAAATGACAGGGTTGAAAAAGGTATACAGTTTTTTAACACCAACAGGGGAGGAGATATAACTTTTCATGGACCCCAACAAATCGTTGGCTATCCAATTCTTGATCTTGAAAATTTTTTTACTGATATAGGTTTGTATTTAAGAACGCTTGAAGAAATGATCATAATGACGTTGGCTGATTATGGTGTAGAAGCAGGTCGATCAGCAGGAGAAACAGGCGTATGGCTTGATGCAGGTATACCTGGAAAAGAAAGAAAAATCTGCGCCATGGGTGTTAGATGCAGCCGATGGATCACCATGCATGGTTTTGCTTTCAATGTCAATACGGATCTTTCATATTTTAATCACATTATTCCATGTGGTATACAGAATAAGCAGGTAACATCACTTCAAAAAGAATTAGGTATGGAAGTGAACCTGGAGGAAGTAAAACAAAAAGTAAAGAAAAATTTTGCCGTTTGTTTTGATGCTGAACTTCGGGAAAATTAAAAATCCCTCGATAAATAAAAGCGGTGCTTCTCAAGCAACACATTGTTTTCAAACAGTTCGAAGCGAAACCAGCCAGCATGATAAAAATTTGATTTTTCCAATGTCATTTTTGGCTGCTTAATATCTTTTAATTCGAAAAGGAAATTTTCATCTTCATCATAAAACTTCAACGTGTATTTTTTTGCAGGGGCTCCTGGTAAGCGAACATGCAAAAATCCATCCTTCAGCGTAAATACATACAGTGAAGGAATAAAAGTTACAGGCTTATTGGAGTTACCATTGAATACTGATGGTTGATTTAAAGAATCTACCAATTTTTTTGTGGCGATCTTTGACATATCCGGTTTGCGGGTGGAGTCAATGATCGGCTTTTTTGCCGCAGTAAAATAAAATTCACCTTTATCCAGCACTACAAACAGCCGGTAAAACATATTTGTATTTGGTGCGGTTGCATCTGCATATCCATTTTCAGGGGCATTAGGATCAGCAACATTTAAAATGGTGGTATAGCTTTTAACACTGTCAAAGGATCTTTGAACATTTATCTGTTTCACCAGTGCATGTGGATTCGTCCAGCTCACAACAATCCTTTTATTACCGATGTTTTCAACGGAAAAACGGGGTAAAGTATCTTGAGCATGGACCATACAGGCAGCGGATAATAGTATACTTAGGGCTGAAAAGAATTTCTTCATAATTAGTTAAACGAAAAAAAATCAATTTTTTTATGTTGCAAACAAAGATAGGGAAGCAGTTATAAAATTTTCAGAACATTAACTTTCCCTTCGGCAGAGATAAATTTCCCTGTAACCCGCCACTGTGGATGATTAAAATTCTTTTTCCACTAAAATTATTTTGTTTTGTGTATTGAGAAACAGCATAAAATAATTTTCCCGTGTACACAAAATCAGATGGGATTTTATTATTTAAATAAAAAT
>CAMPGG010000128.1 GCA_946885335.1 uncultured Chitinophagaceae bacterium | reverse complement strand
AAAAAACGATTTAACATGCCATCCTCTAAAATAGCCGGCATCGGAATGTACGTACCGGAGAATGTTGTTACCAATAATGATTTGAAAAAGTACATGGACACCAGCGATGAGTGGATACAGGAACGCACCGGGATTAAAGAAAGAAGATTTGCCCACCGCACGGAAGAAACTACCACTACCATGGGCGTGGAAGCGGCCAAAATAGCCATTGAAAGAGCAGGCATAACACCACAGGATATTGACTTCATTGTTTTTGCTACTTTATCACCTGATTATTATTTTCCCGGTTGTGGCGTATTGGTTCAAAGAGCCATGAAGATGAAAGAAATTGGCGCACTGGATGTACGTAATCAGTGCAGTGGATTTGTTTATGCTTTAAGTGTGGCCGACCAGTTCATTCGCAGCGGTATGTATAAAAACATTTTGGTGATCGGCAGTGAAAAACATTCTTTCGGATTAGATCTAACTACCCGCGGTCGCAATATCTCCGTCATTTTTGGTGATGGCGCCGGTGCAGTTGTTTTGCAACCAACGGACGAAAAAACAACATCAGGAAATAAACGCGGCATTCTTAGCACACATTTGCACAGTGATGGTGAAAGCGCTGAAGTACTGGCCATGTATAATCCGGGTACACATGCCAATCATTGGACTGATCAAAAATATGCGGATTTTAATGATGGAGAAATAGCGGACATGTTTATGAGTCATGCCATGATAGATAATGCCCAATTGTTTCCCAACATGGATGGACCGGCAGTTTTCAAAAAAGCGATCGTGAAATTCCCGGAAGTAATTTTGGAATCATTACATGCAAATGGATTAAATGCTTCGGATATTAATTTATTAATACCACACCAGGCTAACCTGCGCATCGCCCAGTTTGTTCAGCAAAAATTGGGATTAAAGGATGAACAGGTTTACAATAACATACAACGTTACGGCAATACAACAGCCGCATCAATTCCCATTGCATTATGCGAGGCATGGCAGGAAGGAAAAATAAAAGAAAATGACCTCGTATGCCTGGCTGCATTCGGCAGCGGTTTTACCTGGGCAAGTGCATTAATACGCTGGTAAAAAAACAGGATGCACAGAAAAGTAATATTTATTATCAACCCCATTTCCGGTACGCAAACAAAATCGGGTATTCGTTTGCTGGTAGAAAATTCACTTGCCGCAGCAAATATTCCATGCCTTGTTTTTCCCTCAGTGGCCAGTGGCGATTATATTTTTTTGAAAGATATCATCCAGGAACAAAACATCACCGATGTATTGATTGCAGGTGGTGATGGAACGGTAAGCCAGGTTATCGGCAGTTTGTTAGATGTACAGGTAAATTTTGGAATCATTCCTTGTGGCTCTGGTAACGGGCTTGCATTAGCTGCTAATATTCCCGCACAACCAGCAAAAGCTATTGATGCTTTTATAAAAGGAAAACCTGTTCGTACAGATGGTTTTCGGGTGAATGGAAAATTTGCCTGCATGTTATGCGGCTTAGGTTTTGATGCAAAAGTAGCGCATGATTTTGCCAATCAACCAAAACGCGGATTGACAACTTATATCAACCAGGTAATCAAAAATTTCTTTTCTGCAACCACATACGCTTTTGAAATAAAATTTGGAAAAAGGCTAATTGAAACGGAAGCTTTCTTTATCAGTGTTGCAAACAGTAACCAGTTTGGAAATAATTTCACCATTGCGCCGCAGGCAAGCCTTTCCGATGGTTTGCTGGATGTTGTTATTGTTACCAATCAAAATAAGATGAGCGTACTGATACAAACCCTCATCCAGGTAACCGGCTGGAACAAATTAGAAGATCAAACTTTTACAGCTGGTAAAAAAGGAGTGATTTATTTTCAAACCGATAAATTAACCATTTATAATAAAAGCAATGCGCCTTTACATATGGATGGTGATCCTGCGGAAACTGCAGATGAATTTAATTTTGAGATCATCCCTCATTGCTTTTCACTTATTCAGCCTTTGAAGGCACAGGCGTAACCGGCTGATTAAAGAGCTCCTGCACTTTTTGAAAATTTTCAATATTGTTTTTCCATTGCATGCTTAAAAAAATATCCTGCTTTTCACTTTGTGTAAGATGAAAATTCAATGGTGCTCTGGTTTCCGCTGTTTTAGATGCATACTGAAAAAACACTCTTTTTAATTTAAGGTCATTGCTTGCGGAATAATAAGCCAGCATATCATTCTGAGAAAATTCCATGATGTTTCCCCAATTATGTTGCAACAACAAAAAAGGTTTTGTTGCCTGTTCGGCAATATTATCTGTCAGGTAGGGATGATCCCAGCCACCGGGTTCCCTGTCACGCAACTGGACGATCAATACACCACTTGTATTTTGTTTAAGCCAGTCTTCAAACATATGAATGAAACGAATGGCGGTTTCCTGTCCAAAATTATCCCGCAAACCACCATCCATAACATCAATTACCGGGCTTGATGGCAACCAGACATTAGGTAATACAATGGGGAAGGTTGCATTCATGCGGAGTGCCGTAAGCATCCGTAAATTATATGGATCCTGGGATTTGAAAAACGCAGTAAAGTCTATAGCATCGGGAGAAAGTTCACCTGTTACAGAAGAATCTACTAACGGTTTCATCATAAATCGAATAGGCTGTGTGCTGATCAGCATTCTTCTTGCATCCCGGGTAACAACAGAACTGAAAAACATCAATGGTATGTTAGCATTAAATTCATCATCCTTGTAATCGATCAATCTTTTATCCAGTAATTTCCGGGTATTGTCATTGAGTTTTTCTTCAAAAGCATAAGCCCGGTCTTTTATATATGTATATGGGCCCACCTGGAATTTTTGAGCAGGAGAAATAAGATCTCTTGCCACAAAAGATGAAAAAACAGGATTTAATAAATCACCACTGATATCATCCACATATTTATTATCGTATAAATTGATAGAGACATCTTTTTGGCTTTGCAAGTATAACTCCCGGAAATAAGAGGCGCCAAGCATACCACCGGAAGCACCTGTAATTAAAAATGTTTTTTTCATGAGGTCGCCATGTGTAACACTATCCAGTTGCTGCAAGATGTTCATGGTAAATGTTGCACTGCGACTTCCACCGCCACTGGTTGTAATGATGACCATCAAAGGATTTCCCGATTCCTGTTTTCTTTTCCAGTTCTCCAAAACCCGGATCATATTTGCACTGTCTGCAGTTACATTATCAGGTTTACTTAAAGCAGATAATGTTTCAGGACCATAAACCGGTCTTTCTGTTTTGTTGTTGTAATTCAGTCCGTACGCTTTATTACGCGGATCTATCCACTCCCATTTATAAAACAGGTTTAAAATTATGATCAGCATGATCAGGTAAGGAACACTCCAACTTTGTAAAAAATAGGCGAATGCACCCGATACACCAATGAGAATAGCAAAGAAAATAGTAATGCTGGCAGCGGCCGGTATTTGAAAAAATGTATGCTCAAGAAAGAATCCTACAATGACCAGGATGAAAAAAGCGATCAATACAGAAATGACAGATGCAAAGTGATGTCGCTTAAAAATGGTATCTAAAAAACTGTGGCTGTAATGCGAAACATCACGGACACGCTTACGTGTAAAAAAAGAATCGAGATACCATTCAACCCGGATAATCTGTGGTTGTTGCCAGAATTCAGGGTTGGGTTGAAGTTTAAATACATCCACTTCCTTTTGAAAAGCTGGCTGGATGCGCCTGTAAATGGTTCTGTCTGCACCAAAAAAATACAGGAAGCTGATAGCAAGGAGAAATACAAGACCAACTAAAAAACCTCCGGCCAAAAAAACAAAATCCAGGGTGCCTATCAATTCCTTGTACCTGTCGAAAATATAAGCCTGCACTAAATAAAAGAGAAGAAAAAATAAAGGAATGATGCTGTTGTTAATACAATATTTTAAGAACGGATTTGAAGTGGTTGCCAAAAATTTAAAATGCTGGCTAAAAAGAATAAAGGTGGTAATGTTCCAACTCATGATAAACATACCGACAGCCATACCCACTAATGCGGTACTGAAAGAATTTACCACACCAAGGTATTCCGGAGCCAGGTATAAAGAATCGGCTCCAAAAGTTTTCATCAATTCACCATCAACAACACTGAATAATATGAACCAGAAAACCAGTAAGACCTGGTATTTTCTAAAATGCAGGAATACCAGCTGTATAGGTAATGAGTAATAAAATCCGTGCAGGTAGGCTTTCATAAGCAAGGTTTAGAACAGCATTCAATTGAATTGCATTTAAAAATAACATTTAAATGCTGCGCTTTCAAATACAGCTGTTCAAAAAAAGATCAACCTGCTTTTTTTAACAGAAAGATCATATTCACTAAAGAAAGCAGGAACATCATGGCCACTAACTGGTGCAATTGGGCCATCCATTCAAATATGCCCCATTGGTTTGGAACGATTTTTAGGCTGGTAATCACCGTTAAAATTCCCAGAACGACTTGTAGAAGAATCCAGATCATGGGCCACTTTTTCTGGCTGTTGAACAATTTTGAACCGCTGAATTTGTAAGCTTTTACAGTCCAGATGATGACCAGCACAAATAAAATATAAGCCAGGTTACGGTGAATAAAATGAATGGTGATCTTGTTCTCAATTAAATTCATCAAACCTGCCGGTGCACCAAACATAAATTCAGGAAAATAACTGCCATTGATATCGGGCCAGGTGTAAGCTGCTGTAGCAGCTTTATGTCCTGCCATGAGTGCTCCATAAATAAATTGAATTACCAGTAAAGCTACCAACAGCCAGGTAAAATTTTTTAAGGCCGGGTAATGCACTTTTTGGTGTGATGGCACAAGTAACTGCAGCGCAAACCAATAAGTATAACACAGTAAACCCATGGCAAAAATAAAATGCAATGCAAGCCTTGTAGGTTTTACATACACAGCATCACCGGTAAGTCCGCTGGCAACCATGATCCAACCTACAGCGCCTTGTAATGCTCCCAGGAGGAAGAGAATGATCAAAGGCTTGACCATCTCTTTTTTGAAATATCCGCGAATTAAAAAATAAATAAATGGTATAAGAAAAACAACGCCAAGTAACCTTGCCCAGAAACGGTGAAACCATTCCCAGAAAAAAATGAATTTAAAATCACGCAAATTAAAATCCGTATTTAATAACTGGTATTGGGGCGTGTTTTGGTATTTTTCAAATTCCAACAGCCATTGTTGTTCATTCAAAGGAGGAAGCGTGCCGGTAATTATATTCCATTCAGTAATAGAAAGTCCCGAACCAGTTAAGCGGGTGATGCCACCCAACAGAATTTGGACAATCAACATACCAACCCCGATCAATAACCAGTTTGCCACTGCACCCGGGGATTTTTTTTGAACCAGCATATCAGACATAATGCGTGCAAAGGTAAAGCAGCCGGTGTATGATTTCAGGTTTTGATCATCTAAAACAAAAAAATCTATTACAGATAATGCAAATGTGAAAATTTAATTACGAAATTATTTGATTAGGATAGATAGCATTGTTTTCTTTGACAAAAAAAGAATTGTTGAAAATTACTCACCAGGACGAATTGCTCGAAGCCGGCTGCGATGAAGCGGGACGTGGATGCCTGGCAGGACCGGTGTTCGCTGCTGCTGTTATTCTTCCTAAAGATTTTTTTCATCTAACTCTTAATGATTCCAAGCAGCTTACAGAAAAAGAACGTTACGAATTAAGACCCTACATTGAAGAAAAAGCCGTTGCTTTTTCTGTTGCCAGTCTTTGCAATAAAAAAATTGACCAGTTCAACATATTGAATGCTTCTATAAAAAGTATGCATATTGCCGTAAAGAAGTTAAGTATTCAACCTGGTATGTTATTGATTGATGGCAATCGTTTCAAAAAATATAAAAAAATTCCTCATTGCTGTATTATCCAGGGTGATAGTATATATTCTTCAATTGCTGCAGCCAGCATATTAGCCAAAACTTACCGCGATGATTTTATGAAACAGTTGCATCGCAAACATCCGAAATATAACTGGCAGCAAAACAAAGGTTATGCAACATTAGAACACAGGGATGCACTGAATAAATATGGTCCTACATCTTACCATCGCAAAAGTTTCCGGTTAATTTATGATGAAAGTATTCCGGAAAATGTTGGCGATGATTACAGTGTTGATGTTGTTATTTAAGCAATTTCTTCCACCCATTCACCCAAACCTTTACGCACCAGCACAGGCTCATCGCCGGTACAATCAATAACAGTTGATGGTTGAAAACCGCCAATGCCTCCATCAACGATGATATCAACCTGGTGAGGAAATGTATCTTTCATTATTTCAGGATCGGTATAATCTTCAACCATTTCACCCGGCAGCGAGGCGCTTAAAATGGGCCTGCCTAATTCCTTTATAATGGCACAAGCGATTTTATTATCTGGAATCCGGAGACCTACCGTATTCTTTTTACTCTGTAATAATTTGGGCACCTGTTTACTTGCAGGCAAAATAAAAGTATAAGGACCTGGTAAGTACTCTTTGAGCATTCTATAAACGGGTGTGGATAGTTGCCTGGTATATTCACTCAAACTACTGAGATCGTCGCAGATAAAAGATAACTGCGCTTTGCGTGGATCAATGTTTTTGATGCGGCAGATTTTTTCAATAGCCTTTGGTTGAAAAATATCACAACCTAAACCATAAATCGTATCGGTTGGATAAATGATAATTCCACCAGCACTCAATGTGTTTGCAATGGTTTGAATATGGCGCGGCTGTGGATTTTCCGGGTGAACTTTTAAAAGCATAACTTTTCACTTTAATTTGTGAGGGAAAAATATTTCCGTGCATCTGGGGACAGGTTAAATTTGCTGGTAGTAACTTTTTTACAAAATTACCTTTGCCAAAATTAAGCAGTATATGCAATTAAAACCAGTTGACACCGTAAATTCAATCGACCCGGTTGATTTTAGAAACCGGTTTTATCATCCACAGGTTCCGGTGGTAATAAAAGATCTTGCAAAACAGTGGCCTGCATACCATAAATGGAACTGGCAATATTTTAAAAACCTGGTAGGCGATAAAAAAGTAGGCTTATACAATAATGTAAAAAGTGATGCTTATACACCGATTAACACGGCCGATGATTATAAAACTTTTGGTGAATACATTGACATGATCAGTAAGGGCCCGGCAGGATGGCGCATTTTCTTATTCAATATTTTTGAACATGCTCCACAGCTTACACAAGATTTTACATGGCCGGAACATTTAATGAAAGGCTTTGTAAAACGTTACCCCATGTTATTTGTAGGCGGTGCAACTTCCATAACCCATATGCATTTTGACATTGACCTGTCACATATTCTGCATACGCAATTTGCCGGAAGAAAAAGAGTGCTGCTTTTTCCATTTACCGAACAACATAAATTATATCGTAAACCATTTGAAGTATTGAGTTTGGCGGATTTCAGCCATTACCATGAAGCGGGTAAACTGGATTTTGAAAAATTTCCTGCATTGAAATTAGCGCAAGGCTACGAGGTGATACTGGATCATGGCGATACATTATTTATGCCAGCCGGTTACTGGCATCATATGGAATATTTAGACAGTGGTTTTGCCATGAGCCTGCGGGCTATGCAACCTTCCATAACCGGTAAATTAAAAGGTGCATGGAATTTATTTGGTATGCGCAGTATTGACACCATGATGAAAAAAACAGCACCTGTCTGGTGGTACGAAAACAAAAGGAAAACTATACAGGAGAATGCAGAAAAAGTTTTAAAAGAGGCCGCTCCAATTAACAACTAATACTAGTTGCATAAAAAGAAATCATACTTGAAAAATTATTAGCTGATTGTCCAAACTTCGTTACCGCGTAAAAGTTTGTCCAGGTCGGCTGGTTTTTTAGCCATGGCATCTTCCAATTGTTGTTTCATCACATCCTCATAACATGGCCTGTTACTTTGATAAAAAACACCAAATGGTCTTGGCAGGTGGCCTTCGGTTTTTGGATTATCAAAAATGCGAACCAATATCTGCGCTTTATATATATCATGTTCATCATGGATCCAGCAATCATCAGGACCAAAACCATTTCCGAATTCAATTACTTTGGGTGTAAATCCTTCCAACCGAATTCCTTTTTCTTTGTTTGCTCCAAATACAAGCGGTTGTCCCTGTTCCAGGAAAAGTGTTTCCTGTGGCTTTGTTGATTTATCTGTAAAAATTTCAAATGCAGCGTCATTAAAAATGTTACAGTTCTGGTATATTTCCAGGAAAGATGCGCCCCTGTGCTGATTAGACCTGATCAACATGGCCTGCAGGTGTTTAACATCGCGGTCCATGCTGCGGGCTACAAAAGTTGCATCGGCGCCCAGCGCAAGCGCCAAAGGATTAAACGGGTGATCGATACTTCCTAATGGCGTTGATTTAGTGATTTTATTTTCTTCGGAAGTTGGAGAATATTGTCCCTTTGTTAAACCATAGATCTGGTTGTTAAATAACATCAGGTTGACATCGAAATTTCTGCGAAGCAAATGAATAGTATGATTTCCGCCAATGCTTAAACTATCCCCATCACCCGAAACGATCCAAACACTTAATTCAGGCCTGGAAGCTTTAAGCCCGCTGGCAACTGCCGCCGCTCGTCCGTGAATGGAGTGCATGCCATAAGTATTCATATAATAAGGGAAACGGCTGCTACAGCCAATGCCGCTCACAATCACGATGTTTTCCCTTGGAATGCCCAATGTTGGCATTACTTTCTGTACCTGTGCCAAAATGGAGTAATCCCCGCAACCAGGACACCATCTTACTTCCTGGTCAGTTACAAAATCTTTGGAGGTTAAAACGGGCAGGGGGATTGTTGCTGTATCGCTCATGGTATTTAAATTCAATGCAAAATTACAATCGTTAATAAGAAAGAATGTTATCTATTTTACAACTTTCTTTTTATATAAGAAAATTTATTACATAATCATTCACCGGCCAACAAAGCTTCCCAGTATTCTGCGGCTCGACGGGTATGTGGTATAACGATGGTTCCGCCCACAATGTTTGCAACAGAAAAAATCTCGTAAATTTCTTCAGTTGTAA
>CAMPGG010000127.1 GCA_946885335.1 uncultured Chitinophagaceae bacterium | reverse complement strand
TGCATTGGCGTTATGGCGGCTGAAGGAATTAAATTCAGCATTTAATAAAAAATCAACTTCGGTTCTGGCAAGACGTTATTAATTAAGCTTTTGAATTTACAATCAACACTATATCTTTAATCAGCATTGGTTCCGGCGCGAAGGAATTCTATTACCGCCACAAACGCCAATGCTTCAACGTTATGTGCTACTTTATGGAAACACTCTAACCTTCCGATGAGAAAATTCAATTCAAAAGCTTTTATTATTGTATCAGGGTTAAGCGGACTGTTACTCATACCTTCATTTTTAGCTGCCTGGGCAGAGGATGAGGGAACTTTGGGAGGTAACGTAGCTGAGGTTATTTTTTCAAAGTTGTTTTATATACTTCGCTTTCCTACACATACAATTATGTGGACTGTATTTTCAAACAATGCTGTACTATTCTTTTTAGGTTTAGTAATTAACTGTATGTTTTACGGACTTGTACTTGAAAGGTTATTTTCTTTTATTCAAACAGTGAAACAACCCACTTGAAAAAGCTTTCATTCTATATCCTCGTTTCAATCTTATATATCGTGACACCTTTTTGTATTTTAGGTGCCTTAGGAACGGCTGTTAGCTTAAAATATGAGGTTGATGAAGGCTATTTTGCTGTAAAGACTAATAAATCTTTGAACGAGAGTGAGAAAATAATAGGCTACAAAGAATTAGATGATAAAGGTAGACAGCTACAAACGAGATACTATATGTTTTTAGCAGGTGCCTTTGTATCATTTTCTGCCGCAACTCTGCTCTTGATAAAAAGAGAAACTATTCTAATAGAAAATAGAAAAGCAGCACATAACACAGGTTTTCAGCAATACAGGCAAGAGAATATAAATTCAGCTAATGAATAACTATTTTGCTGTAGCAACAGAGTGAGGCTGAAGTTTTCCAAATACCTGTACTGCTGAAAGCCTCTCAACGTTATAGGCAAATCTTTTAACTGCCATCATAAGCAAATAATAAATGAAAGTCCTACTCCCTATACTCTCTTTTCTGTATCTGAGTTCAAGTTGCAATCTACAATCCAACGAAGAAGGTAAACCAAATCAAAAGACCACCTACTTTGGCCAACAAGAGAAAGCATGGATGGAAAAATTAACTGAGTGGGATGTGATACGTTATAATGACTCAGCTAAGTGGCGGCTTTATTGTTATTATGGCGATGACACTTGTTTAGATAGTTATAAGAAACAATCTCTGCCACCAACCCCCTTAGGCTTTTTAGATTTAAAATTGGCTTGGTCAGACTATAGAAACGATACATTGGCCTTACTGTATACTTTTCTTTACGACGATAGTACAGAGGTAAGAGAAACCAAAAGACGTGCAGAGGCTTTCGGTGTTGAATTTAATGTTAAAGCAGATACGGTTATTGGCTATGAGCATGGCAATGGTACTTTTTGGGAACGTGGCCCTCTGGTTCGTTATGAGAACTTTACACATCCTAAATTGGTTCGCTTTGTCAATCAAAACACTAAGCGTCTTCACCCTTGGTTTAGAAAGGAAGCTATTAGACGAGGCTTGTTAACCGAGTAGCAAGTGACCATTAAATTATGCTGGCGTGTGCCTATAACACTGTATTTGTAAAATGGGTGCCTCAGAACTATCTTTAAGCTACAAAACAATATTCAACAACAGGAGGGTAAATGAAGCAACAGGAATGCTAATGCACCCACTTCACAAATACCTTGTCCGTTATAGCCAACGCTAAGACAATTCAAACAATGATAGCAAAAGACCAAAATACAGCCTTGTTGAAAGTTGGAAATGCAGCTTTGAAAAATGTTGACTGGACAGACTATGCTAACTATTGTTTTAACAGAGAAAAAGGTTTACGAAAAGAAGCATTTAAACACCTTGACAAATTCCTTAAATCAACAGAAGCCTGGACTATTGACAAGAAAATTGAGTTTGTGAAATTTCTATTTCCGTTTTTTGAGAACGTTCAGGAAGCAGACTATGGACCTTTTCCACAGCCTCTAAGCGACAAACTTGTAAAACCTACCTTGACAACTTGGTGCGACACAGAGCAAATTGACAATAATCCTTTTCGTTGGTTGGGTAAGTATTATCGAAGTGAAGAACATTTATTTAGAGCATTAGAAATTAACCCAGCGGACGACTTAGCAAGACAAACAATATTGAGTTGGTGGACTTACAACATTTATTATTCAGTTCATCATTTACCCGAAGGTTACATTGGAGAACCATTTGACGACATAAAACTTGGAGAGAAAATAAAAGAACAAATTGCACAATTAACGACACCGGAACTAAAAGAACATTGGACGAAAGAACTGGAAGAAGATTTAGAACTTGTTAGAAACTACATTGAATGGAAAACCTCTGGACATCCCGACTTTGAAAAATGGGGGAAGGAAAATAAAAGACTAACTGGATACGGGCTGACAAGGACTTATTACTATGAAAAATAACAGCAACTGGCTATAACATTGCATCGCCAATACTTCAACGTTACGGGCATTTTTAAGATAAAGACACAGAAAAAATGAATCAGAAAAGAGAATTACAACAGTCTAAGTTTGATAGTTCGTAACTGTTTCAGCAATTGGCACCTGCTATTATAAATAATACACTTGCGGCGTTAAAAAACAGGTGAAAAAAATAACAAGGTTTTTTTAATTTATTCCTATTTTCATTGAAACGAATATCCTATGAGGACATTGACCCGACTGATCATCGCTTTAACTTTTTTTTCTACCAGTTCCTTTGTTTCCGTTGCCGGTAATGATGATAACTTCTGCAACGATGTAAAAAAGATAACTTCAGCTTTTAATAATAAAGAATTCGATAAACTCAAAGGCATGGTGATTGATGATGGCTCTGATGAGAAGAGTTATGTTTCAACGATAGAAGTAAAGGGTTATATCGCCCAGTTCGTTTTTGAAACGGAGAAACAAACATATTTCGCTGCTGTGCTGAACCAGGATTTTACAGATGCAGAAGCATTGAAGACCGGGTTGGAGAAACTGCTCCTTGAATTTGAATCATGCCTGGGCATAAAAATGGAATACAGCGAAACCAGGAGTTTTTGGCACTACACGTATATATTTGAATCAGGAGTAGAATTGAAGGTGTCAGCAAGCTATCCTCATGAAAAAAGACGCCAGCTTGGGTTCGAGGTTACTTATAACAAAGAATAAAACATCATTCCATGAAACTATTTTTCAAGATCGTATGGGAAGATGAAACGCAATGGTCATCCAGTATAAAAAAATCGACCGGTATAAAGAAGAGTATATTTATGACGATGGAAAAGATTCTTATTTCGAAGCTGTATTGGATAAGAAAATAAATTCGGTCGATGCCCTTGAAACCGAAATTGATTATATAGCTGCTTCTCTTGAAGGATGTACCTGGCAATCGATCAGTTCAACTTCATTCCCAGAAAGATGTTGAACATATTAATTAAGCATACTTACTGGATGTGCTACGCATGACATTTCTTTAGCTGGCTTATTTGTTCATAAACTTCATCTGCAAAGTAAAAAATGGAGGATGTTGAAGGGTTCATATTTACCATTGAAAAAGTAAAAAGGGAATGAATTGTTGATTAGAAATAAAGAACAGATTAAACATCTTCTCTTCACATTATCCTGGCCAAATAAAATCTCTTCTCTTAGTAATCAAAAATTTGATAACCTGCTTTTACATCAATTATAATTTAACCTGTAAAGTAAAACGGAAAGAGGCGCCCTTACCTTTGGTATAACTATCATTAAAGGCACCATATTGAGATCGGGCCGTGAAGTAATCTTCATTCAACATATTTTCAATACCCAGGTTTAATGATGTTGTTTCATTAAGGTTATAATTAATTGAAGAACTGAATAAATTATATGCTTTAACCGGGGCTTTATATGGATCATATGAACCGCTGCTGTTTCTTTCAAAACGATCCCGGTTCAGGATACCCGTATACTGTAGCAAGAAATTTAATTTTCCCGGCAATACTGCATAATCAATATGACCGGCCAGTTTTGGTGCTGAAATGCGTTGCCCAGGCAAATAATCATCCGTTTTACCATCGAACTGCCCATCGTTATCCGTATCAAGTTTACCTTCAACAAAGCTGTAAGAAAGTCCTGTTTGCAGGTTTTCAGTCACCTGCATATCAGCAGCCAATTCAAAACCATAAATGCGTTCAGGCGTCCTAACCACCACAAATACCCCGTTTTGGAAGACACTGTTGGCACCCAGGTTTGATTTACTGATATAGCCGGTCGCTTCGAACCGAAACTTTTTGATCCTGCTAACAAAACCTGCTTCGTAGTTATTTACAATTACCGCTTCTGTATTGATCTTCGCTATATCATCCACCCTTGCAGAGCGCAATACTAACCCCAAATCAGAAACACTGAAACCTTGTGAAAAACTCAGGTATGGCGAAAAATAATCTGAAATATTATATCGAAGGCCGATATTAGAAACCAGTGTATTGTATTTTAATTCTCCGCCCCTGACATCCATTGAAGGCGTAACAGCTCCTGTGGTTGTATTTTTGGTAGGAAGTGTAGCATAATCATCCACACCAATTGCTACTTTTTCATATCGTACACCTCCTTTTAAAATCACTTTGTCAAAAATGGTAAACTTGGTTTGAATAAATGGTGCCAGGTTAAGCATATCCATTTCCGGTACCCAGAGGCGTCCATCTACAAGTGGCTGAGAAGTGATATCCCTTTGTACATCCAATCCATAAGTAAAGTTTGCATCTACATTATTTAAAACAAGGGGTGTGTTTAATACCAGTCGTGCTCCGTTCTTTTTAGATAATATGCGGGATATGCCTCCATCAACAAATACTTCTGAAAAGAAAAAAATATTATCTACACTCTGGTAATAAAAATCCGCATCGTAGCGGGTGCCGGCAATACCGGTTTGTCCGGAGAATTGCATACCCAGATTATGATTTCCTCTAACACCTTGCGGAACACCTTTACTCTCTCCAAGAACAGCTGATGTTTTTATTCCATTCCGGTAATCTCCATTTACCGTTAGATAATTCGTGGTTTGGCGACTACTAAAGAAGTTATATGAAAGTTGTACTTTATGATCGGGATTAAAGTTATAACCCAATTTGGCAAAAGCATTATAAGAATCGGTTTCACCCAAACCATATACAGGAGGCTGCACATCGCCATCAGCATCTTTTTGTTCTCCAGTCTGTTCATATACTCCACTCAGGACATAATTAAACTTACCTTTTGCACCATAAAACATTTGACTGAAACGGCCGCCCATGCTGTTTGATTTTTTTACCAGTGAACCGGTAATGCCGACTGAGGTTTGACTGTTAAGAAGCCTGGCTGTTTTGGGGCTACGTGTAAAATAATTGATTAAACCACCGGCTGCACCATTGCCATAGATAGCGGTTGCACCTTTTACAACTTCCACTCTTTCAATTACAGCCGGATCCAATGCCCGAAGGTCCATGGCTCCATTACGAAGCGGAGTAGATTGAGGAACACCATCAATCATGACCAGCAGGCTACGACCGCGAAGCGTTTGTCCAAAATTGCTGCTTAATCCAGTGGAAGGAGCCAGACCCGATACGCGGTTTTCTAAAATATCACCCAGATTGGTAGTGATATTCAGATTTTGCTCAATCGTTTTCCTGCCCAGAATAGTAACTGAAGAAGGCACTTCATCTATGGTCTCCAGGTTTCGACCGGCAGAAATGATCACTTCCGATAATTGGTTTTTTGAAGCCGGCAGCTGAATTGAAAAGGCTGTGTTACCATCAGTAACTGCAATAGTTTGCTCAATCGTCTCATGTCCTACAAAGGAAATTTGAAGGGTATAACTTCCTGGTTGAATATTATCAAATTTGAAAGCTCCTTCCTGGTTGGTGAGCTCGATTTTTTTTATTTCTTTTAAACGTACCGTGGCCATAGATGCCGGTTGCTGATCACTGGTAGTTACTGTACCGGTAAGAGAAAGTCCATGTTGAGCAATGGAAAAAGAAACAAATAAAATTAAAAAGCTACAGGTTAAGAGCAGTCTGTTCATGTTTTAATGGTTGTACGTTCAATGATTGGCGAAGATGAGTTTGTACCTGCATGCTTTCTGTAGCAATAAGAAAAATAATTTTACGAAAAAGGGAATTTTAAAATGAAGGAATCCTGTCAATTACTTTTATGAACATCACCAGGAACCGGGTGCAGATCTTTACAAATACGGTTATAGACGAGTCTACTTTTTTATTTATCTTCCCGAACAATGCACCCTAAATGGGTAAAGACAAAAACTATCATATGGACAGTCATTTAAATCAACCTGCTGATGAATCATTCTGGGTACTGGGTGATTTATATAATTTTAAAGTAACTGGGAAACAAACAAATGGAGCTCTTACTATAATCCACCAGATTATACAACCTCAAAGCGGGCCTCCGCCCCATATCCATCATCGGGAAGATGAAGCATTTTATGTACTTGAAGGCAGGTTTACATTTTTAAACGGGGATAAAGAAGAGACTTTAGAAACCGGAGCGTTTGTTTATATACCTAAGGGCACCTTACACACATTTAAAAATATTGATACAAAACCTGGAAAATTAATGGTCATCATTACGCCTGCAGGTTTAGAAGATTTTTTTTATTCCATTGGTACACCCGCTATAGAAAAGACTCCCCCTCCTGCTGACCCTGTTGACATTAATATGCTTATGCAATTAGCTCAGTCTTATCATATGGACATCATAGTTCCTGAGCAAAAATAATATGGTGGAGCCAAATGTAATAGTGGATTATAAAAGCATTTTCGCCTACTGATACCTGTTATTTGTAAAAAAATGATTTCAGGATTTCCTCAATTCTTTCCATCTCCTTTGGAGCAATCGCATATTCCTGGAGGATATTGCTACGCAAACCTATAGATGAAAACTTCAGTCACATCAGATAAAACTATTTTTAGAATTATAACAAAGCAATTACTGCCTACCAGAATAAACCTTAGATTAATTGACATTAACTAACCTGCAGCGGAGGACCAACTATTTTCATACCATGTGCTGCAAAATGCTGGCTTGCCTCTTCCGGTGTAGGTAGACGGGTCATTTCGCAACTCTTCATAAAAAACGCTTCAAGAGATCCAGCTGGCTGAACAGCCAATAGCAATGTTCCGGGCTTTTCCCCGGTATAAGCCCAGACATGGGGAATCATGCGAGGAGCAAAAAGAGAATCACCGGGTCCCATTGTAAATTTTTCATCTCCCACCTCAAATGCAAATTCACCTTCTTTGACATAAAACCATTCGTCCTGTTCGTAATGGAAATGTTTAGGCGGTCCCCCTTTGTTCATATTGGCATGTTCGAAAATAAAAAGAGATCCATCTGTGTCATTTCCAGATACTTTAATTTGAAGAGGGATAATACCCCAGATCATTAATTGCTCTTTAAAACGATTTTTACCATTAGGAACATATAGCGGCTTATCCATCCTGGTTTTATTACCCGTTGCCGGTAAAGCTGATATCTTCTTGTTGGCACAACCAGTGATTCCTGCAGTTAAAGTTATTGCAGTGCCAAGGCCAGCGAGTTGTACAAATTGTTTTCTGTCCATAATTAATAATTTTAATTTTTGAGGCATCAGACAATTACGGACACAAACCTACTTTTTTATACTAAGGCATAGGTGGTATAAAAAAGACAACTTTTAATTATTGTAGTTGCAATTGCTACTTTTAATAACATGATGACACGAAAAAAAATATAAAATTTGCAACACCAGTTATCTTAGTATTATAGTCTTAAAAGATTTTCAGGCGATGATTCTTCCTCCTGAATCCATAAGTTGGGTGTGGCATCTGCGAATTGTTTAAAATCCTTAACCAGGTGCTGGTAATCTGCATAACCAAAGTTGATAGCTACTGATAACCAATCAATGCCTGGATGTGTTTTTTTATACAGATATGCATTATAGAATCGAACCAGACGGCTAAAGTGTTTTGGACCAACCCCCATACGTTCTGTAAATTTTCGATTAAATTGCCGGGGGCTTAAACATGCCTGGTTAGCCAACCAATCAAGTGAAAAATGCATGTTTTCGTTTGTCATATAATGTGCGATTTTATCAACAGGATGGACTTCATCCTTTATTTTTTTTATAATCTTCAACAGGTAATTTTCCACCACATGTATCATTTCATTGTAACTAACTGCTTCATTTAATTGTTCTCTTACCTCTAATACATTATGATCTAATACCCACTCGGCATTAAAATAGTCATCACTGAATTCAAATACAGGTATTTTCAACAAACGAAATAAAATCCCGGGCTTTAGATGTACCCTTAACATCAAAAATTCATTTGATAAATGAATATTACATTTTGATAATTGTTGCCCAAATATGGAAACTGGCGGAGCTTGTTTTATACCTGTTTTCGAACTTACCATTGTTGCACCACCTTTAATAAAAAACGTAATTCCTTGCTCTGGTTTTGGAGCGTAAGGTTTAACAGGTAATGGTTTTTGATTGTCAAAAATAAAATGAGCAATTAGATAATCTCTAACAAAAACTTCCAATGAGGGACTGGGTTTAATGCTTGAGAAGATCATAACAGTTATTTTTAATGCATGGCAACCTTGCAAACAAAATCTGTGCAAGGATCAAACATGGAATATAAATCCCTAAAGATCACCAGCTACTTTCTTTTAAAGTACCATTTTCCATTTTCTTGTTTTTTCACCATTTGAATAGAGGTTAGTAAATGCATTTGCTCCGTCCGGTGCATTTCCTGTAATAATATCCTGATATGTTTCCCAGCCGGAATATCATCAATAAAAATCCCTTTAGAAATAAATAACGGCATCAGATCGACAGCTGCTACTTCATTAACAGCATGATGTTTGTCAAAAAAGTCCTTAACTGATTTATCTATTCGGTGAATCCGGTGTAATTTTTTGGCAGAAAACTGCAGTTGGTTTATTGAAATGCTCTCCATAAAAAAACATTAATAACCCAAGGTAAATAAAATTTTAAATGCCAGACATTCAATTTGAAATTTTGAATAAGTAAGTAACTC
>CAMPGG010000126.1 GCA_946885335.1 uncultured Chitinophagaceae bacterium | reverse complement strand
TATTGTGCAAATTGACCTGGTGAAGAATAAAAGCCTGTCTTTCCCTTTTAAGCATCTCGTTAGTTTACAAAAAACTAAAGTAAAGGAAAAACCGCACAAATACGCAAATACCAGAAATTTAGTTGCAATTTTTTTACACATTCCTTATGGAAATATGTTAATAGAATGCAGGAAATCTGCCAGTGCTCTACTATCTGCCGAAAGTGAACCTTGCAGAAAACCCTATAGCAGCAGGTTCAAAATTAATGTCTGATATGATGTTTAATTCAGGTTTCCAATCAAGGGATAAATTCAATGGCACATTAGTGAATTTGTAATCCAGGCCTATAATACCCATTCCACCCACATTTGTATTTCCTCCAAAACCAACATAACCACCGGCACCATAAAACCATTGCAATCCCTGTGCGCTGAAAGGACGGTGTTTCTCAATTAATAATCCAATAGCTACAGGATCTGAGAATGTTAATAGTGCTTCCAGTGCAACTGTTTCACTCGTGAAATATTTAAAAGAAACGGAATTATTGACTACGGCAGGCGAACTGCTCAGCCTGATACCTAATGCCGACCGATATTCCTGTGCGTTTGCGGAATTAAAACAAACCAGGAGAACTAATCCAAAGCTAATTGCCAATAATTTTTTCATGATTGATTGTTTGTGATTTTAACGAAAAATATGGCCACGAAATTCTATATATAAATGTCAATAAAAACCTAAAGTAGGTGGGTGAGTGGTTGATTAGTTAATAGGTCGAATGGTTGATAAGACAGGAACCAGGAATTGGTTTATAAGTAATTTTAAACTCTAAACGCTAAACCCTAAACATCCTATTCAAACAACTCGTATTTCGTTTTTGGTCGTTGGGCTTCCAGCCATTGAAAATTTGTTAGCCGCATTTCTCCAGGATCTTTTTGACGGATTGGCCAAAGCGTTCCGGTAACGGCACTCCGGAATACAACTTTAAATAATTCACTGTTCTTAAAATAAACATCCATGATGTCGCTGTTGGCCTCATTGATTCCCGAAAAAGCGCTGTCCTCATCCTGTAAATAATAAATGCTTTTTGCAAAACCTCTTGCCCGCACTGAATCTATTGCTCCATCAATGAAGAAACCATCCAGCCTGGTTGCGCCTACCTGGTTATAAACTTCCGGTTGTACTTCATTTACGATCAAACTATTTTCAAAAACCTGCAGCCTGTCTGCTTTTTTATTTTTGGTAAAAAGATAAATAGTATCCCCGGTAATCTGGCTTTTATTGGCCCATATAACAGGTTGCTGAAATAGGCGAAAAGTAGAATCAGCAAAAGAATAGAATAAACTGTCGCTTGCAGCCTGTAAAGAATCACTGAAAATGCGCACATTTCTGAACGCCTCAAAATACCGGTTGGTACTATCCGTTATTTTCGGTTGCATGTTTACGGTAGTAACACCGGAAAGGGTATCGACCACCATAACACCTTGAATTGAGTCGGATTTTGCAATTATGTTTTGAGTTGAATCAACAGTCAAGCTATCTGTTAAGGCAACAGCTTCTGATGAATCTGTAACATCTATACCTGATATTGTATCAGCCTTCGTAGCAGGTGGAGGAACATAAAGGTCTGTAAGCCGTGCTGAAAATAAAGTATCGGCAGACACGTAAATACTATCATTCTCCTGCCTGATGATCATTAATGGCTTACGTGTAGCAAGGACCGATTCGGTTTTATTATTTCTGAAAATTATACCAGCAAGAATAGTCGTTCCCTGTGCAGTATCAACAATAGAAGCATTTCCTTCCGCCTGTGATATACCCGTGCTATCGTCAACAGCTATGCGCAGTGCTGTGATCCTGACGGCTCCATCATTGATAACCGGGTTTTGCCCGAATTCTGCTTTGCCTGTTTGCAAATTATAATAGCCATCACTGGTTACGATGGTTCGATTACTGGAATCCCTGATCAGTGTTGGTGAAATAAACCTGGCCGTTTCAAATTCTGTATTGTATAATAATGAATCCGTTGTTAAATGGTAGGAGGGATCATTCAGGACAACATTGTTTTTAAAATACACATCCTTCATGTCGGAGTAGTAATAACCTTCCGTGCTGGTTAACACTGTTTTTTTATTCACTACTTTACCGCCATCCCGGTAAATACCTATACCCGTATTTACATCATATTCCAGTTTATTGGTGGTGAGTGTTCCATGTCCATCAGTTAGTTTAACACCCCCTGTTAGAAATGCAATTCTTTGATCCGTCAGGTATCGCAGGTAATCAGCATATACATCGGTGGTGTCTTCTTCAATATGTACATTGCCAAAGGCTTCAAAAAGATTCTGACTTTTATTGATCACACAACTATCGCAACTGAAAAAGGTATTACCCTGCTTTAACCGCACATTACCAACAAGTATTTGTAATTCGGTAATTGAATCAATGCGACGATATTCCAGCTTCCTGGCGCCGGGAATTATTTCAACAAGCCTTGTTTGACTTTTCCTGTTTGGGTTAACAGGTGTTTGCGCAGCTATATCTGAAACAGCCAAACAAAAAAATACAATGAAAAATAAATTAACTGGAAGGTGATGTCTCATTACTGTACCCTGATAACGGTATCCTTTATTTCAGGCGAAGTTATGGGGCCTCCTTTATTTCTTCCGCCGAATACTGAAATATTAACGTAGCGTTTCGGGTTAACCCTGATGTCATCCATCAATGTTTCTAAACTGATGATAGCGTAATTGATATTGTTGTACAATGTTTTGTCATTCATCATTAAACCCAATGTGCCCTCGGTACTATTCAATTTATTGGTAAATGTTTTCAGGTTATTGACCGTTCTGTCCAGCGTATCAAGTGTTGATTGAATGTCGGCCTGTGCTAATTTCCCGGTTGCTGTTTCTAAATTTTGCATGGTCGCATTGATACGCCCACTGTTCTTTGCCAGGTTACCTGTGATTTCGTTTACGTTACCTAATGATTCGGCTAATACGATGGATTGAGCTGCCAGTAAGCTTTGCACATGGGCACTGGTGCGATTCAGGTTGGCAATCATAGATTGCAGATTGTGTTGGGTATTGGGATCGAGAACCCGGTTAAAATTCCCAATAAGGATTTTCAATGAATCAATGGCATCACGAGTTTTACTCAGGGTAGGACTAACCTGGGAAGTTAAATCGCCTAATATACCTTCATTAACAATTGTTTGGATGGTATCGCCATGCTTTAGAAAATCATTCGAAGTACCCATATCTATCGTAATGGTTGAAGAACCAACCAGGCCGGCAGCAATATATGCTTTAGAATCTTTGGGGATGTTTACATCTTTGGTGAGATTAATGGTTACAACTATAGCACTCACTTCTTTATCTGTAGGTGCAAAATCATAAACAGTACCTATGGGCAGACCATTAATTTTTACGGAGTTGGATTTATCAAGGGAACCTAATTTGGTGAAAACGGCATGTATATGTGTATCTTTTTTAAATACCTGGTTGCCTTTTAAAAAATTAAAACCTAACACCAGCAGGACTATGGCAACGACCGCCAATATTCCAACTTTAGTTTCATTATTGATCTTCATGTATTTTTTTTTATAGCAGTAGATGGCTATTGGCGACCAAATTACTCAATATTTTTATAACTAAAATAAAAGGACGGGAAGTGATCCCGTCCTTTATATGAAAAAATTATGCCTTCTGATTATTTACTGTTTCGTGCCTTTTCCATTTCATCCACTTGCTTTAAAAATTCATAGCTGCTTTTTTCATTAGGGACATTCACCTTAGCAGTTGTAGTATTAGTTGCATGCTGATTTTGTTCAATCCATCCTATATAACTTTTAACGGCATTCGTAATGCATTGGGCAATTTCAGACTGGCCTTTTTCACTATTCAAATAATCTTCATCTTCTTTATTACTGATAAAACCCGTTTCAACTAATACACTAGGCATTGCTGTTGCCTGTAAAACCCAAATGCCTGCCTGGCGTTGCTTGACATCGCGGCTGGTACGACCCACTTTGGTAAATTCCTCTTCAACCAAACTGGCTAATGTTGCACTGCGTTTAAAAAATTGTTTTGTTTTTAATAAAGACAGTGCGATAAACTCAGGACTGTTAGGATCAACCTCGCCATATTTATCTTTATAATTGGCTTCCTGCATCATAGGTGCATTCTCTCTCAATGCAACTTCTTTGTCTTCATTTTTATGTGCTCCCCAAATATAAGTTTCAGTTCCTTTGGCAGGATTGGGAATAGTATAATAACGATAAGTTGGCACCTTTCTTTTTTTGGAACCTTTGCCAACATATCTATATCCTGTTCTTTCCCTTCCTTTTTTGGCAGGTGCTGAATTAACGTGGATAGAAATAAAAAGATCAGCATTTTGCTGGTTAGCCATATTTGCCCTGGCATGCAATTCAGGATAGGAGTCAGTGGTGCGGGTATAAATTATTTTTACATCGGGAATTTCCTTTTCAATCAGGGCGCCAAGTTTTAAAGATACATCGAGGCAGATATCTTTTTCCGAACTGTATTTGCCCCGTGCGCCACCATCATGTCCGCCATGACCGGCATCGATTACTATGGTTTTAACCACTTTCTGGTCTGTTCCGAAATTGATAAATGAAAATAATACAGGGCAGATTGCCAGGATGGTTAAGCTTAATAAGGTGCGTTTAAACATGGTAGATTCGGCTTTAATCGGTTAGTAAGGAATCTTCACAAATCGTTTAAGTTTTAAAGGATTATTTTTGCCCTCACCGTATGAGGGTATACTGCAAATCTAACTTAAAATACTTGTTTTCCGTAGTACTAACTGCATTGTTATTGTTAACATTAACGTGGAAAACTTACGCTTCGCATGTATCTGCGAACTTTTTTTACAGTCCATTAACAACAGAGCAGGTTATTCAGCAAGTTGATACTGTTCCCAAAACACGCATACAGGTAACCGATACCATACCTGGCAGGGATACTTTAAATCCTTTAACTGATTCTGTAATTCAGGTGGTTGATACATTTTCTTTAAAGATGAGCAGGGATTCACTTGATGGTCCTGTAACCTATGAAGCAGAAGATTCTGCAGTGGTATTGATCCAGCAAAAACAAATATTGCTATATGGGAAAACCAAAACCCAGTACCAGGATATTACCCTTACTTCTCCATACGTTGAATTGGACCAGCAAACAAATATCCTGACTGCTATAAGTGGCAGGGACAGTTTGGGCGAAATAGATGAACGTGCCCGATTTGTACAGGCCGAAAATGATTTTAGCAGTGATACCATCCGTTTCAACTTTAAAACGCAGAAAGGCCTCACAAAAAATACGTTTACCCAATCAGGTGAAATGTTTATTCAAGGCCGGGATATCAAAAAAGTTGGCTCAGACACTTACTTTGTTAGTGAAGGTATTTTTACGACCTGCAACCTGGATGAACCACATTTCGCATTCAAATCCAATAAATTAAAATTAATAAACGAAAAGCTTGCTGTTTCGGGACCCACACATCCCGAGTTTGAAGGAGTACCAGTACCTATTTATTTACCTTTTGGTTTTTATCCATTGAGTCGTGGGAGACATTCCGGTATGCTTGCACCCAGTTTTGCAACCAATGAGCAAATGGGGTTAGGATTAGAAGGACTTGGTTATTATAAAGTACTGAGCGAATACGTTGATGTTACTCTCCGCGGAAATATTTATTCTTATGGTGGATGGCTGGCCAGCTTTTCACCTACTTATCGCAAAAGATATAAATACAATGGCGCATTTAACCTGACGGTTCAAAATACCCGCGCCAATTTTAAAGGTGATCCTGATTTTTTGAATTCAAAAAGTTTCCAGGTAAACTGGAACCATACAGTTGATAGTCGTGCAAGACCGGGTACAACTTTCGGCGCATCTGTAAACGCCGGTTCAACGCAGTTTAACAGGTTAGTGCCAAATAATGTAAACCAGAATTTTCAAAACCAGCTTTACTCCAGCATACGTTATTCAAAATCCTGGCAGGATAAACCATATAACTTAACATTAAGTGCTAATCACAGCCAGAATAATAATACAAGATTAGTTAACCTAAGCCTGCCCGATGCAGGTTTTACTGTCAATACCATTTACCCGTTTCAGCCAAAAGAAATGATTGGTGCACCTAAATGGTATGAGAAATTAGGCGTTGGTTACAATGGCGCCTTTCGTAATACAGCTTCATTTTATGATTCTGCATTTAGCCTGAAAACGCTCATAGATACATTTCAATGGGGGGCACAACACAGCATTCCTATTTCACTTTCTTTACCACCCATTTTAGGTGGCGCCATTATGGTTTCGCCGAATGTTTCTTATAGTCAAACCTGGTTTGCACAAACATTCAGGCGTAGGTGGAATGATGTATTAAAGAAAGTGGATACAGTTGTAAACAAAGGGTTTTACACGGATCATTCACTTTCAACAGGTATCGGTTTAAATACAGCCATTTTCGGAACATATAATTTTAAAGATTCCAGGGTGATGGCAATCCGGCACGTCATACGTCCATCCTTAAGCGTAAATTATCGTCCCGATCTTTCTGGTAAACATTATTATGATGTGCAGGTTGATACTACCGGACGAACCGTTCGTTTTAATGAATATGCTGGTGGACTGTATTCATTTTATTCTGAAGGTGAATTTGGTGGTTTAAGTTTCCAGGTTGATAATAATATTGAAATGAAACATCGCAGCCGGAAAGATACCGGTGAAGCCGCCATCAAAAAAATCAGGCTGATCGATGGATTTGGTTTTAGTTCTTCTTATAATTTTTTTGCGGACTCATTGAAATTGTCGCCATTTAATCTTTACCTGCGAAGTACTTTATTTGAAAAAATAAATATCAGCGCTAATGGAACGCTTAATCCATACGTGAGAGATTCATTTGGACGCAATACCAATCAATATGCCTGGCAGGCCGGAAGATTTTCACCGGGTAAAATAACCAGTGGTAATATTGCCATCTCCACCCAGTTCCAGAGCAAACCGAAGGACCCGGAGAAGGAAGAAAAAAAGCAACAACAATTGGATATGCAACGCAGCGATCCAACACTTGCAAGTGATCAGCAAAGATTAATGGAATACATGCAGCAAAACCCCAACGAGTTTGTTGATTTTAATATTCCCTGGACATTGGGCTTGTCATTCTCACTTAACTTCTTTGAGCAATTAAAACCGGATTACAGTGGGTTTACCACGGAATTCAGCAGTGACCTTAGATTTAATGGCAGTTTCAATTTAACCGAGAAATGGAACTTTAGCGCCGATGGTTATTATAATTTAAATACCAGTCAACTGCAAACTTTCCAGATGTCCATTTCCCGCGATCTGCATTGCTGGCAAATGTCAATCAGTGTTGCACCGGTGGGTTTGTTCCGTTATTTCAGTATCAATATCAATCCTAAATCCGCTTTGTTACAGGATCTGAAAGTGAATCGCACCCGGTCGTTCCAGACTTTTTAGCGTTTATTTTTAATGATGAATTGGCGCATGATTTCATGAACCCGGTTCTTCAATTCCTCCGCTGTTTCATTTTCGGCTATGGGTACAGGTTGTAAATGATGCATTTCTACGCGGTGTGGCCAGAAGAAGAATTTTTTATGAAGGGGCATAACTCTTTCCGTATAAAATATAACAGTTGGTAAGATTGGTTTTCTTGTATCAATGGCCAAGCGGAATGCGCCATCATGAAAGCGTTGCAAAGGTTCTTTTGTTTTGTTGCGTGTGCCTTCGGCAAAGATCACCATATGCATACCCAACCTGAGTACCTCTTTCATTTTCATATAACTCGCTTTACGGCTTGCTTCGCTTTTGCGATTGACCAATACACTTCCTCCTTTATAAATAATATTGAATACCGGAATTTTTGCCATTTCATCTTTGGCAATTGTTTTATTAGGTCCTGGTATGCCGGGGGATGTAAGGGGTACATCCATGAATGTATTGTGGTTGCAAACAATGATGAAATTTTCACCTTTGGTAAAATGTTCCCGGCCGGTAAAAATGCGGCGAACACCGGTCAGTACGAAAAAAATTTTCATCCAGACTCTTGATACATCAATAAACACTGCACTGCGGCGGGGCTCGGTTTTGATGAACCTGGTAAGCCATGCAGCGGGAATGATCAGCAGCATAGAAAGTACAAAAACCAACAAGGCCCAAAATGCAAAAACCCGTCCCAGAATATTCTTAATTAATTGCATGAATGATTTCTTAATACAGGCGAAAATAAAAAGATACCCCGTTCTTCATTTATTTTTTTACAAATGCCAGTTAATGGGAACAATATGATGTGCCGCCAGGTATTCGTTTGCTTTAGAAAAATGACGGCATCCTGAAAATTTAGTAACACTAAAAGGGGATGGGTGTGCAGATTCTAACACCAGGTGTTTATTTGTATCAATCAGCACTTTTTTATTGCGGGCAAAATTTCCCCAAAGAATAAAAACAAGATTCTTTTTCCTGGCAGATAAAATCCTGATCACTTCATCGGTGAATGTCATCCAGCCAATTTTTTCATGACTTGCAGGTTCGTTTGCTCTAACGGTTAATATTGCATTCAATAACAATACACCCTGGCTTGCCCATGCATTTAAATTTCCGGTATTGCTGATGGGAACTCCAATATCCGCATTCAATTCTTTAAAAATATTTACGAGTGAGGGGGGAGGTTTAGTGCCTTGTTGTACCGAAAAACATAAGCCATGTGCTTGTCCCGCACCATGATATGGATCCTGGCCCAGGATGACTACTTTTACCTGGTCAAAAGGAGTTGAATCAAATGCATGAAATATCTGCGAACCTTTCGGATAAATAGTTTTGCCCTGTGTTTTTTCGATTTTTAAATGATTGACAATCTCGCTAAAATAAGGTTTATCAAATTCTGGTTGTAATACTTCTTTCCAGCTTTTTTCAATTTTTACATCCATAGGTAATACAATTAGACAATTTGACAATTTGATAATTTGAAAATGGAGAGAGAGGATAATAAAAAATTGATTACTCAACTTAAAATAAAATCAAACATAACACTTTTTGAATTTTGCCTTTTACATTTTGCATTCTCTCTCACACAGA
>CAMPGG010000125.1 GCA_946885335.1 uncultured Chitinophagaceae bacterium | reverse complement strand
GCCAATTTTGCATAAGGCATTCCATCGGAAGCAATCAAAACACCCTGTGCATTGATCCCTGTTTTTATCCATTCGGGCTTCATCATATGAATAATTACTGTACCGCCTTTTTTTCGGTAATCTTCAAAGGTTTGCTGGGTGAGCCGCTCCCCGGTTGCTTCCCATTGAAGATCATGATATGAAATATTCAGTCTCTCCTGCCAGCCATCATTGAATATGGCACTTTGCAACAACGTTGAAGCGGCAGTATATGGGTACAATTCTGTTGTAATATCTGCCCCATTTTTCTTTGCCATTGCAATCATCTCCAGTGCAAGGCCAATATTACCCAGTGCCATACTGTTGATGTGCACAATATGCAGCGGAGACCTTGTAACAACCGCATTGGAAATAACTTCCTGGATTGAAATTAAATTGGGTTCCCTCACGTGGGAAAAAATTAAGACATTCAATTCCCCGGCCAATTGAAAAATGCGAAACATTTCTACAGGACTTGTTTTAGGAAGATAACCGATAGGAACGCCGATACCAATTCCGCCCTCTGCTAATGAAAGCTGTATGTTATCAAACACCTTTTTCATTTCAGCAGGAGTAAGTGTGTCGGTGTAAGATGGAGAAATGGCACTGATCAAACTCCTTAGTGTTTCATTACCGCTTACCGTAGATTGTTCCAGTTCATTAACACTGTTTTTATATTTATCTAAAGCACGAAATCTTTCAAAAGGCCAGCAAACACTGGCGCCATAATTAATTAGTGCTTTTCCATGACGTGATGCATACCATTTACCCAAATGACCCACTCCCCATTCCAGTTCCAGTGCGGTTGTTACTCCATCATGTAACTGGTATTCCTGTTCCACATTGCTGCGGCCATGTACATGCAAATCAATAAAACCAGGAGCAACCACTAAACCACTTACATCAATAGTTTCCTTACCCCGTAATGTCTCTGATGAAATCTGTGCGATCCTGTTGTTGTTGATGCCAATGTTTTTAATTGCATCCAATTTGGTTTCAGGATCAATCACCCTGCCGCCTGTTAATACAATATCATACTGCACAGATGACTGAGCATAAACCAAATGGATACTTGTAAAAAAAACAATTACTGATAAGGAAATAATGATGTGTTTGCGACTCACTTTTTCTATTTTTTGTTATGATTTTTTATATTTCTTTTAATGCCACACAACAGGTGGTGAGGTTGTGCATCTCTAAATTTCCGCCGGTGGCTCTTGCCAGTTCTGCATTGGAAAACATACCCAGCATGGGTACACCCCAAACATTTTTAATGCCTTCAATTTCCTGTGTCATCAATGGACCTAACGAAAGAATTCTCCCGCCACAACTAAACACCACCAAGGCATCTGCTTCAGGCATCTGTGTTGTTTTAAGATCTTCAACTCCTTTTATTACTTTTTCCATTACATCAAAATCAGGAGGCAGAGAAAAACGAACCTTTGATCCTTGCGGTACCGATCCACTGCAATAAAAGGAACGGTCGTTCCAATCAATCACCAATCCCGGTCGCATAACAGGATCTCCTTTTTCCCGTTGTAGCTGCAAAGGAAAATTGGCTGCTATTTCCAATAACAATCCTTCATTGTCAGGCGAAACATTTTCAAGCCCGCCATACTTTGTTGTAATGTCCAATACCGGCGTATCATCCACGGTAAATACATGATTGCCTTCACTTTTAGTAACCGTTCTTTCAGTACCAACAGCCCGCCACCCACAGGTAGCAACTCCTTTAATCATGATCTTTTCTTCATCCAATGCAATGCATACCAAACCGCGTGAACTTGCATATTGATTGGTAAATACATATTGATCCGCAAATGTAAAATCATCGCCAGCCATACTTCCGTACACGTTTACATCTTTTCCAACAACATCTTCAAACCCAAATAATAATTCTTCAGCATCTGTTTCCATATTGCTGCCGGCAATAAAAAACGCAGGCTTTGCAAATGTTTCCTTTGCTTTACATGCTATACGTTTTGTTATTTCCCGGTAATTTTTTTCCGGGTATTCATCAAAATAAATATTAAAATAATTTTTATTGATGTCGAGTAAAAGAATGGCTACCGAACCTTTCTCTGTGACTTCATCAATAAACTCTCCATTGGTAGTACAGCCGAAAACCGCAATGCCTGCATCATCCAACAATTTGCAAATAGCCTTGTGATCCTGTTTAATGGATATAAACACAATTGCCAGTGTTGGCTGAAAGCCATCCACCATGTTTTTAGCTAATGCTGCACTGATTTCTTCTACTGATTTTCCTTTGATTGTTTTTGCTGTCATGTTTTAATTATTGTTTGTCATCCTTAGCTTGTCAATGGATTATTTCTCATTTAATACTACCAGGCAGCAAGTATTATTATGATAATCATATTTTGCGGTTTTTCCTGCCTCGCCGGCAGACAGGGATTTTCCATATTCGCCATAGGAAAAAAAGCCAGCCATAGGCGCATCCCAAATTTTTTGCACCTGCTCTATCTCCTCTTTCATTACAATCCCAAACGATAAATACCTGCTTACACATGAAAACATGATCAGGGCCTCGGCTTGCTGTTGCCCATTGTCCTTAATGCTTTTACAATCTGCAACGACTTTTTCAATGGAATCAAAATCCGGTGGCAGTGAAAACCTGATCTTTGATCCTTGCGGTACTTTTCCGGAACAAATCAGTGAACGGTCCTCCTTGTTAGCAAACATGGCAGTACGAATGACGGGATCTACATTTTCCCTTTCCACTTGTAATGGATAGTACCAGGAACTTAAAAATGTTACAATATCCTTGTTGCCTTCCTGCTTTATCTCAATACCAAGATAATTCATCAACGTATCCAATGCCGGTTTATCGTCGATGGTATACACAATATTACCTTCGCTCTTTGTTACAGTTTTGGTGGTGCCTATCGCTTGCCAGCCACAAGTAGCAATACCTTTCACATCTATTTTATCTTCATCAATAATGAGAGCTACAATTGCACAGTCACTACTTTTCCCATTGGTAAAGACAAATGTTGATGAAAGAGCCAGATCATCACCTGCCTTACCGCCAAATACAGTTACTTCTTTGTTTTCCGACGAGGGAGAATTGCTGAAACTATGTATGATACCTTCAACTATTGGTTCACCATCCAGGGACACGCCACTGTTTGCAATAATAAATGCTGGGTTGGTAAAGGATTCCTTTCCTGTTATGCCGAGTTGGATTGCGTCTTCAAATGCATTCTCCTGGCTGGTTTCCAAAAATTGTATTTTAAAATAAGATGGATTTAAGTCGAGCAATAACATAACAATGCTGCCTTCTTCCATTTCGCCATCAATAAATTCTCCTGCAGTGGAAGCACCAAATAGTTGAATGCCTTTTTTGTCAAGTAATTTGGAAAGATTTTCCCTGTCCTGTTTAACAGAGATGAAAACAATAGCTAAAGTTGGCTTGAAGCCATCGGCCATAGATTCAGCTAATGCGGCACCGATTTCTTCAACTGATTTTCCTTTGATTGATTTTGCTTTCATGCGTTGATTTATTGTTTGTTATCCGGAGCTTGTCGATGGATTATTTTTCCTTTAATGCCACCCAGCTCACGGTTGTTCCATGAAATTGCGGTGGGTTATTGTCTATTTTTCCAAATTCTCCCAATGAGTAAAACCCGGCCATGGGTTTGTTCCAGGTTTCAGCCAGTCCATCTATTTCTGTAGCTGACATAGGACCCAATGAAGACAATCTGCCAACACAGGAAAAAATCAACATGGCATCAGCATCCGGTAATTCATTTTCTTTTATTGTCCTTGAACTTTCAATGACTGTATCGATCACTTCTAAATCAGGTGGTAAAGAAAAACGAAACAAAGCGCCTTCTGTAATAGGACCGCCAATCATTACAGCATCATTTGTAGTATTCCAAAGTAAAAAAGGCAGCATCATTGGTTTGCCGGATTCGCGTTGAATCTGCAATGGAAAACTGATATCAAGCGGTATCACTTCTTCGGAATGTTCCCCTTCAGCAACTTTGCTACCCAGGAATTTTTTTATGACATGCATAGCAGGTTCATTATCGATTGTATAGATCCAGGATCCTTCGCTTTTGGTAATTCTTTTTTCTGTTCCAACAGCTTTCCAACCTGAAACAGCAATACCTTTTACATCAATTTTATCTTCATTCAGTATTAATGATATAATTCCACTGTGAGCCTTTGCACCATTAGTAAAAACAGTACCGGTAAAATTTACCGTTTCTCCAGCCATGCCACCAATGATAGTTACATCTTTGCCTGCTTTATCCAGTATGCCTTTGATAATTACTTCGCCAGGAATTTTATAATCAGCACCAGAAATAATAAATGCAGGATGATCGAAGATGCATTTACCTAATGCACCAATATCGCTGGCAGAGTCATAAACAGGAGCATCTTTGTAATCTTTTAAAACGATTTTGAAATCTGCGGGGTTTATATCTAAAAGTAATACAACAATGCCATCCGTTTCTACACCTTGTTCTGTAAATTTTTCAGAAGTGCTGGCGCCAAAAATGGAAATACCTGCTTTATCAAACATCGCAGATACAGCATCGATATCTCCTAATTCTGTTAGGAATACGAAAGCAAGTGTTGGTTTGTAATTTCCTGTTATGCATTGCTCTAAAGCAGATTGAACTTCTTGCAGCGAACTTCCCTTGATTGATTTTGCTTTCATTTTTTAATTCAGTTTTAAAAACTTTGCTGCATTGTTGTAAAGGATATCTTCTTTCTCCTTCTTTGTAAGAAAAGATAGACTATTTAAAAATCGAATTGATCTTTCTATAGCATCAGGCCATTTCATTTGGTCGGATCCAAACATTACCCTGTTTAGAAAACCAGCTTGTTTTACATTCTTAAGAAATTCTTTGATGTAGCGTTGTGTATTCGGTTCTACCCAAAGCATGACTGCAACATCTGTATAGAGTTGTGGATAATAAGCCATCAGTCTGACAGTATGCTCCGGCCAGTCTTCACCACCAGCATGCATTAAGTAGATTCTCAACTTAGGATAGTTTACCAGTACATCTTCAATCAGGTAAGGATCACCAAGTTTGAGTCTTGCTTTTGGTGACCATGAATAAGTTCCCCGTGGTTCTCCACCACCTGTATGCACAGCTACCGGTATGTCATATTTTTCACAAATGCGCAGGTAAGGTTGCCATCCTTCATCACTTAATGTGCCACCACCGTAGTAAGGTGCAATCTCTCCAAAGAGTTGAATCTTTTTTTCCTTTACCAACTGCTCAAACTTTACAGAATCCATACCGTAATGTTCTGGAGTAGTCATAAAAATGCCCGGTATCAATATATTATTGATATCACTTGCAATCCACGTCTCCACACTTTCAGGATCGCCGCTTACTACTGCTTTTACAATGTTCCATTTTTTGAATGTTGCAAATGTTGATTTACGATGTTGTTCTGCATTTGAAGATCCTTTGTTACCGTAAGAATCAATGGGTGGATTCTCATCATCAAACTCACTATGCAAATAAGAGTGTACGTGCATGTCGATGATATTTTGCCTTGCCTGCGCCAGCAGCATCAAAGGAAAAAGTGTTGTAAGTATTAGAAGTCGCAATTTTATCATGATAAGATTTAGATTTTTATTTTTCTGTCAGCGTGACCCAACAGCATGCGCCGGAGTGAAATTCCTGTTTTCCGTTTTTGCTTCTCCCAAATTCTCCATAAGTAAAGAAACCAGCCATAGGCGTTTTCCAAACTTCAGCTAAGCCATCGTTTTCTGCAGTTACCAATGGACCTAAAACGGGTGGTCTGCCCGCACATGAAAATATTAACAGAGCATCTGCTTCTAATCCATTAAATCTCTTCACCTCATGTGCTTCCTCCAGTATCTCATCTACTATATCAAAATCAGGTGGCATGGAAAACCAGAATTTGGTTCCTTCCGTCATTTCAACATCCAGCACTAAAGCATTTTCTACATGGTCAACTTTTATAGGCGTTCTTAAAACCGTATCACCACCTGGTTCTCTTTCAGTAATAAAAGGATAAGTGAAACCTAATTCTTCAAATAAATTAAAATCATGATCTGCTTTTTTTTCTTCTTTTCCCAGGTATTTGAAATACATCTCCACTGCTGATGAATTATCAATGGTGAATATTTTATTGCCTGAACTTTTTGTGATAGTGCGACTAATTCCCATCGGTTTCCATCCGGTAATTGCCATTCCTTTCATATCTATTTTATCAGCATCAAAAACAATGGCTGCAATACCAAAATCAGTTTCTTTTTCATGAGTGAAAATAGCGCTGCCGGTGAAGGTCATATCATCACCTGCCATCCCACCAAAGAACACATTATCATATCCAAGGTATTTATACATGCTTTTAGCCAAAGACTCACCATCAAAAACATCTCCCTTTGAATTTGTACCAGTTGAAAACAACAACAGTGATGGATTGTTATATTCAAGCAGTGCAGCATCAGCAATATGACGTGATGCAACTTTTACACTCTGGTGGTTTAAATCCTGAAATAGTATTTTATAAGAATTGTGTGGAGCATCTAAAAGTAGTGCAACAGTGCTGCCTTCACCCTGGTAGCCTTCAATAAATTCACCACAGGAAGTGGCGCCGAAAATATCAATGCCTTCATTTTTCAGGATTTCACATACAGCTTTTCTATCCTGCTTTATGGATATGAATACAATAGCAAGCGTTGGCACAAAATCTTCTTCCTTTGCTTGTTGCAAAGCAGCTTTAATTTCTTCCGGTGAACTTCCTTTAATTGACTTTGCTTTCATGATTTATTTTTATAAAATCTCTTTTGCAAGTGTTATAATTTCTTCTCCTGTAAATTTTATCTACCTGTCTATTAAACAACAAGTTTAACATGCCCCAAATCTTTTTCTACTTCATCCGCTTCCATACAATCTAACCTGTCCAGGTGTTTTTTTAACCTAAGCACCATGATAAATAGCAATGACACTAAGGAAAATACGCCTACCGTTAGAAACACATATTCCCATGCGAATGCTTCTTTTAACGGACCTAATAAGGAGGCACCAACTGCCCTGCCTATATTGGAGACTGCCATATAAAGAGTGAACTGTGTAGCTGAAACGCGGCACCAGCATAATTCCATTCCAATGGCAAAAGAACCTATCGTGATAAAAACATAAAGCATATAATACAAACCCATAAAACCGGTAATAATAAATTCGCTGTTCCAATAAGATTTTAATAAAACCATTGAAGCAAATAATACTAACAGTACTACGAGGTAGATGCTTATCATTTTTCTTTTCCCGAATCTGTCAGAAAGAAAACCACCTGCAACCATGCCCAGTAATCCACTAACAATATTTACTATCGAAAAAATATGGGAATAGCTTTGATTGGTCCAACCTGCTTCCTGAATAGTAAACACAGGGAAAACGGCATCGATTAAACCTACACCGGTATTAAATGAAAAAAATGCAATGCCCATTAATAGACTTGAAGGAAGTATAAATACTTTAAATAAGCTTTTAAAGATTTTTGCAAAACTATCTAATTGAATTTTGGCTACTGCAGGGGTGGTTTTTCCTTTTGTCCAGGGTAATAATTTTTCTCCGGGGCGTTCACGCAACAACAATGGTACCAGCATAATAAGGCTAACTGCAATGGATAACGTAAGAATAGCCTGCTGAAATCCATAGTTATTTATAACCCATGTGCCTGCCACCAGAGAAAGAGAAGTGCCAATTGTTTTTGCACCCCACATCACGCCATTGGCTCTTGCCTGTTCTTGTATTGGAACGATATCTATAGCCATACCATCTGTAGCAACATCCTGAAATGCTCCGAAAAAGCTTACCCAAAATCCGGCAATCATCAGCATCGTTAAATTATTCAACGGGTCTGGCACAAGCGACATGGCAATAAAACTTACCATCAATCCAAATTGGCCAAACAATACCCAGGGCCTTCTTCTTCCCATGGGTAAAAAACTAAACCTGTCCATAAGAGGTGCCACCAATATTTTGAAACTCCAGGGTATGCCGATGACCCCAATGAAAGCACCTATTTCGCCGGGTGTTTTCCCATTCATAGCCATCCATGCTGGAATGCCAAAATAGGTCATGCCCTCGGGTATGCCTTGTGCAACATAGAGGATAGCAAAACTGAAATAGCGAAAAAATGGATGTTCAGATAAAGCAGGCCATTCTTTACTATTTTTTAGCAGGATAGTTTGGTTCATCAGAATTTTTTTATACCTGATTTATTTTTTTCAGTAGGCGTCATTACAAATAACTCAGCCTTTTCTTTTCATTGCTATTGGTTTAGTATTTGCTTGTTAATGGTCTTAGCCAGGTAGTTGCTTTTTCGCAATCCGGTAAATGAATAGTTATTTGCAGCAGTTTGACGCGTTTTGCTTCAGTCTGCCTGTCGTTTCAACTAAATAAAGCTTAAGGATACACCTACAGCCTTCTGTTACCAGTAGGAATGGTAGTCATTATGGGGTAGAAAAATTGGCTATCACTAAAATGTACTATCAAGATACATTTTATTTTGTTTGCCGGGGAAATGATTGCCCTGAAGATTTTTATTCAATTGTGAATAACTGCAAACAGTATGAAGGTTAAATTAACCAGGGCTGGTTTTACAAGGGTTAGTGTAAAATTATCTATGTAGAATCCGGATAAAACTATTCAACAAAATGCCAGCAAACGCCTGCTATGTCAATCAGGTTAACTTCCTTTCCATAGGGCTGATTGGTGATTTCGCCAATGCGGATTCCAAATTTTTCTGGTAATTTTTTCTCCATCAGGTTGTTTCGGAATGCCTGCACATCATCAACCTTTACATTGATCATCAGGTTTTCCGCAAAAGCCTTGTTATCGTATTTCTGCAAAATGAATTTGCAGCCATCCTGCTCAAATCCTATATAATCCCCGGCATCCCAGTTTATTTTAAAACCTAATTCAACAAAAAGATTTTTCGCGGCATCAAAATTATTACCAGAAGGAATAAATGGTTCAAGAGAAAGGAATTGCATAAAAGTGATTTAATTTTTAATTCGAAAACCCGGTTTGAAGTAACACTGTTATAAC
>CAMPGG010000124.1 GCA_946885335.1 uncultured Chitinophagaceae bacterium | reverse complement strand
CAATTCAAGCATGTTAGTTATTTATGGGATGACCAAAAAGCAACAGCACTTGCAGGTGATGAAGTGGGTTTGCTGATATACCGTTCAAATTTGTTAGGTGCTGATCTTCGATTAACGAATTATGGAGGTGGTAATACTTCCTGCAAAGCCATTGCAAAAGATCCGCTTACAGCAAAAGAAACAGAGGTCATGTGGGTGAAAGGATCAGGTGGTGACATTGGTACGTTAAAAAAATCAGGTCTTGCTGCATTATATGTTGATCGCTTACGAAGTTTGAAAAACATTTATAAAGGTATTGACCAGGAAGATGAAATGGTTGAACTCTTTAATCATTGTATTTATGACCTGGCAAGCAAAGCGCCATCCATTGATACACCCTTGCATGGGTTTCTGCCCTTTAAACATATAGACCATTTGCATCCTGATGCAGCCATCGCTATTGCCGCTGCAAAAGATGGAAAAAAAATTACGGAAGAATTATTCGAAGGCACACTGGGTTGGGTAGATTGGCAAAGGCCTGGGTTTGACCTTGGCTTACAACTGGAAAAATGTCTTGATGACAATCCTGGTATTCGTGGCATCATGCTGGGTAGTCATGGTTTATTTACCTGGGGTGATACTGCGTACGATTGTTATATAAATACACTTGAAGTGGTGGAAAAATGTGCCGCATACCTGGAGGCAAATACGGGCAAAAAGAAACCAGTTTTTGGTGGTGAGAAAATTGAGGCACTGAATCAAACGGATCGTTTCAAACAAGCCGCTGCGCTTGCTCCCATCTTACGCGGATTGTGCAGCAGCGAACAAAAGATGATCGGGCATTTTACTGATGATGCCAGGGTGTTGGAATTTATCAATTCACATGATCTTGCAAGGCTGGCACCATTAGGAACAAGTTGTCCGGATCATTTTCTGCGCACAAAAATTAACCCGCTTGTATTGGATCTGCAACCTGCTGAAGATTTATCAGATGCTGTAATAGTAAAGAAGAAACTGCAAGCTTCGTTTGAAGCGTACAGGAAAATGTATGCAGCGTATTATAACAAATGCAAGCGAACAAACAGTCCCCCGATGCGGGATGCTAATCCGGTCATCATTTTGTATCCCGGAATTGGTATGTTCAGTTTTGCAAAAGACAAACAAACAGCAAGGGTAGCTGCGGAATTTTATATCAATGCGATTAATGTAATGAAAGGTGCGGAGGCCATCAGTGAATACACTTCCTTACCTAGACAGGAAGCTTTTGATATTGAATACTGGCTTTTGGAAGAAGCCAAATTGCAAAGAATGCCTAAAACAAAACCAATGAGTGGCAGAATTGCATTGGTTACAGGAAGTGGGGGAGGCATAGGAAAAGCCATTGCGAAAAAATTTGCGGAAGAAGGAGCCTGCGTAATAATAAATGATGTTAATCCTGAAAGACTTGATGCTACAACCAAAGAATTTAAAGAATTATTTGGCCGCGATGTTATAAATGCAATCCTGTTGGATGTTACAGATAGTAACTCCATCAATTATGCATTTGATGCAGCTACAATTGCTTTTGGCGGTATTGATATTGTTGTAAATAATGCAGGTATCAGTATATCGAAATCGATAGAAACACATACGCTGGAAGAATGGGATCGCCTTTTTGACATCCTTGTAAAAGGCCAGTTTGTTACCTCACAAAAAGGAATAAGCATCATGCGCAGCCAGGGCTTTGGCGGTGATATTATTAATATAGTTTCTAAAAATGCGGTGGTGGCCGGTCCTAATAATGCAGGCTATGGTTCTGCTAAAGCTGCACAGGCACATCTTACCAGGTTGTTAGCGGCAGAAGTAGGGCCCGACAAAATCAGGGTGAATGCGGTTAATCCCGATGCAGTTATTGCGGACAGCAATATATGGTCTGGTGGATGGGCAGAAGGCCGTGCCAAAGCCTATGGTATTACGGTAGAAGAGCTGCCAGCTTATTATGCAAAAAGAACATTATTAAATGAAATCATTTTACCTGTGGATATAGCCAATGCCTGTTTTGCACTCGCAGGAGGACTTTTGAATAAATCTACTGGTAACGCTATTAATGTAGATGGCGGTGTAGCTATGGCCTTTTTAAGATAATTCAAATTTTTATGTAATTGCAGACATGACGGTTGGCTTATTTATCCCTTGTTATATTGACCAATTTTTTCCGGCTGTAGGTATTGCCACATTTCAACTATTGGAAAAACTGGGTTGTAATGTTGTATTTCCCCTGGAGCAAACCTGCTGCGGACAACCAATGGCAAACAGTGGCTTCGTAAACTTGTCCCGGAACTGTGATGCAAATTTTGTAGATAACTTTTCAGGAGTTGATTATATTGTTGCGCCTTCAGGTAGTTGCGTGCTTCATATAAAAGAACATCTTTCTGATTTAAAACAGCCAACAGCGGCAGCACATATCCGTTCAAATATTTTTGAACTAACAGAATTTTTAGTTGATATATTAAAAGTATCTGCGTTAGAGGCCAGGTTTCCTTATCGGGTAGGCTTACACGTTAGTTGCCATGGGCAACGGGGTTTGCATACATCATCCATGACAGAATTAGTATCTCCATCTTTCTCAAAACCGGAAGTATTATTAAACATGGTACAGGATATTACCATATTGAAACCTGCAAGACTGGATGAATGTTGTGGTTTTGGCGGTACTTTCTGTGTGTTCGAAGAAGCAGTCAGCGTAAAAATGGGGAAGGACAGAATTAAAGAACATCTTCAAAATGAAGTAGAAATTATTACAGCAGGAGATATAAGTTGCCTGATGCATCTGGAAGGCATTATGAAAAGAAATGGGAACAATGTTAGGGTAATGCATATTGCCGAAATCCTAAATGCCGGTAAATGAACAAAGCAAAGCACGCTACATTAGCTAAACAATTTATTACTGATGAAGACCGAACGGACTGGCATGATGAAACACTATGGTGGATCCGGGAAAAAAGAGATAAAGCCGCTCATACTATTCCTGAATGGGAGCAACTCCGGCAATGGGCATCTGAAATAAAAGATCATACTTTATCAATGCTGGATGATTATTTAATTGAATTTGAAAAAAACGCAAAAGCAAATGGCATCCAGGTTCATTGGGCCACTGATGCTGCCGAGCATAACCAGATCATCAAAGAAATTTGTGAGCGGCACACTGTTAAAAAGATCGTGAAAAGCAAAAGCATGCTGACGGAAGAATGTCACCTGAATGATTTTTTAACATCAGCCGGTCTTGAAGTTATAGATACAGACCTGGGAGAAAGAATTGTGCAGTTGAGAAATGAGCCACCCAGCCACATTGTACTGCCTGCTATTCACTTAAAAAAACAGGATGTCAGCGAAACATTTCATACACATATAGGCACTGAAAAAAATAATAATGATCCCCAATACCTGGCAGCAAGTGCAAGAATCCATTTACGGGATAAATTTCTCCAGGCTGATTTAGCTATTACAGGAGTGAATTTTGCTATTGCAGAAACGGGTGGATTTGTTGTTTGTACCAACGAAGGAAATGCGGATATGGGTGCCCATGCCGCAAAAATTCATATAGCGTGCATGGGAATTGAAAAAATAATTCCCAAGGTGGAACATCTCGCCATTTTTACAAGGCTATTAGCCCGTAGTGCCACAGGCCAATCCATCACTACTTATACCAGTCATTTTCACCGACCGCGTGATGGCCGGCAAATGCATGTCATCATTGTTGATAATGGACGTTCCAGGCAATTGGGCAGGGAAGATTTTCGTAATTCTTTAAAATGTATCCGTTGTGCGGCATGTTTTAATACATGCCCGGTTTATCGTCGCAGCGGCGGTCATAGTTACCATTCCGCTGTAGCAGGTCCTATAGGTGCAATACTCAATCCTAATTTGGATATGAAGGCGAATGCCGATCTTCCATTTGCTTCTACGCTTTGCGGATCCTGTACTAATGTATGTCCCGTTAAAATAAATATTCATGAGCAACTCTGGAAATGGCGCCAGGTTATTTCCAAAGAAGGCCATGTGAGTGGAGGTAAAAAAAATATGATGCAGATCATGGCCTGGGTTTTATCGAAGCCGGTTGTTTATCGTTTTTCAGGAAAGATGGCCAGGTGGGTCTTAAGAAATTTTTCTTTCCTGGTGAAATCGAAAAAATTGAATCCCTGGTACAAACAAAGAGAAATGCCTGAAGCGCCTAAAGAAAGTTTCAGGGACTGGTATTTAAAAAACAAACAAAAATGATGGGAAGAGAATCAATACTTTCTGCAATTAATAATAACAGGCCTTTTCATAGACCATTGCCGGTAATGGACTATTATAGTTTTACCAATGAATCTGATCATAACGAAGATACCCTCGTGAATTTATTTTGTCAGCAACTTAAATCGGGGGGTGGTGACATAATAAAACTAAATGGGGTAACAGGTATTCAGCATTTTATCGGGGAACAAAAGCAAAAAAATGGACATACCATTAATACAGTTGTACAAGGAGGTGATTTAGATAGCATTCCAACCGACCTAAGCAGCCTGGGCAAATTGCACCAGGTTTTTATTGCAGGTTCCATGGCAGTAGCAGAGAACGGTGCCGTATGGGTTAATGAATCTTCAATGATCAACAGGATATTACCATTTATAACCGAGGAGCTTTTTTTAATAGTTTATGCTGACCAGTTAGTGCTGAATATGCATGATGCTTATGAAAAAATAAATATAGATGAAGATGGATTTGGTGTTTTCATCGCAGGTCCGTCCAAAACAGCTGATATTGAACAGTCCCTGGTGATCGGTGCGCATGGAGCTAAAAAATTGACCGTTTTGTTATTGTAACAGATATCGAGAAATGATGGATTTTATGTAGAATGAATTGTATATTAATTAGATTGATTATAACCTTACAACAAAACTTGCCAAAATGAAAAAAATCTTTCTTCTTGCATTGGTCTGCTTTTTATTTGTTGCTCCTGTTTCTGCGCAGGTAAAAGTGCAACACCTGCTTATTGAAAATCTTACAAATCCAATCGGCATTGATGTACAGCATCCAAGGTTTAGCTGGCAACTTTTAACGGATAAGAGAAATACACTTCAAACGGCCTACGAAATAAAATTAAGGTCCGAAAAAGAAATTGTCTGGAGCAGTGGTAAAGTGTTGTCCACAGAATCGGTGCATGTTCCATACAAGGGCAATGCATTACAATCAGCAGCAAAATATAATTGGCAGGTGCGAGTTTGGGATAACAATGGTAAACGGTCTGCATGGAGTGAGCCTGCGACATTTCAAATGGCATTGCTTAATAAAGATGATTGGAAAGCCAAATGGATTGAAGTTGGTTACCAGGAAGATACTGTGAACAGGCCGGCCCAATATTTCAGAAAACAGTTTACAGCAAATAAACAAATTCAATCTGCTACCGCCATTATTACCGCACACGGAATATACCAGGCTGAGATCAATGGTATAAAAATAGGTGATGATTATTTAACACCGGGTTGGACAAGCTATAACAAAAGGTTGCAGTACCAGATGTATGATGTTACTGACTTACTAATCAAAGGTACCAACGCTATTGGCGTAGCTATTGGAAACGGATGGTACCGTGGATTTCTGGCATGGGATAATAATAAAAATATTTATGGAAGTAAATTAGGACTGCTGTTGCAACTGCATATCTCTTATAAGGATGGCAGCTCGGAAACTATTATTTCTGACAAGAGTTGGAAATCATCAACCGGCCCTGTATTATATACGGAGATTTACCATGGCGAAACCTTTGATGCAAATGCTATAAAAAAAGGTTGGTCAACTGCAGGTTATAATGATGCGGATTGGTCCGGTGTAAAAGAACAGGAATATTCTTTTGATAACCTGGTGGCTACATATAATGAACCCATTAAAAAACATGAAACATTTAAGCCGGTAAAAATTTTTAAAACACCAAAAGGTGAGCAGGTTATCGACTTTGGTCAAAACCTGGTTGGTTGGGTATCTGTAAAAGCAAAGGGAGAAAAAGGTGATACAATTACCATTCAGCATGCGGAAGTATTAGACAAAGCAGGTAATTTTTATATCGATAACCTGAGGGCTGCTAAAGCTACTGCCCAATATATTTTAAATAATGAGGAACAGATTTTTGAACCATCATTTACTTTTTATGGTTTTCGTTATATTAAAATCGAAGGATTTCCTGGTGAATTAGATCCTGATGATTTTACTGCAGTAGCGTTGTATTCTGCCATGAAACCTAATGGACAATTTACTTCATCCAATCCATTGATCAACCAGCTGCAGCACAATATTCAATGGGGGCAACGGGGTAATTTTTTGGATGTGCCTACTGATTGTCCGCAAAGGGATGAAAGGCTCGGTTGGACAGGTGATGCACAGGCTTTTTCAAGAACGGCCGCATTCAATTTTGGCGTAAATAATTTCTTCGCTAAATGGTTAAAAGATATGGCTGCGGACCAGGTGGATGGAGGCGTTCCGCATGTTGTTCCAAATGTTTTAGGGCCTGGTTCAATTGGATCAGCGGGTTGGGCCGACGCGGCCACTGTTATACCATGGGACATGTATCTTGTATATGGTGACAAGAAAATATTGAAAGACCAATATGAGAGTATGAAAGCCTGGGTGGGATATATGGAACGAAACAGTACAAATTATCTTTGGAATAAAGGATTTCATTTTGGTGATTGGCTTTTCTATCGCCCATTTGATGATAATGACGGACGTTCCGCTGTTACGGATAAGTATTTAATTGCCCAATGTTTTTTTGCGCACTCAACAGCATTGGTTATTAAAGCTGCGGAAGTATTAGGTAACGAGAATGATATTTTAAAATATAAGGCACTGCAAAAAAATATAAAAAATGCATTTGCCAAAGAGTACTTAACGCCCAACGGAAGACTGGTTTCCGGCACGCAAACCGCTTATGTATTGGCGTTAAATTTTGATATGCTTCCGGAATCTTTACGTGCACAAGCAGCTGAAAAGTTAGTGACGAATATTAAAAGTTATGGTAATCATTTGACCACCGGTTTCTTAGGTACTCCTTATTTGTGTCATGTACTAAGCCGGTTTGGTTATGTGGATGTTGCATATTCATTACTGATGCAGGAGACTTATCCTTCCTGGTTGTACCCGGTAAAAATGGGCGCTACTACAATCTGGGAAAGATGGGATGGAATAAAACCAGACAGTACGTTTCAAACGCCGGGGATGAACTCCTTTAATCATTACGCGTATGGTGCCATCGGCGATTGGATGTATCGCGTTGTTGCAGGTTTAGATACTGATGAAGATGTGCCTGGTTACAAAAAGATAAAGATCAAACCGCATATTGGTGGCAATCTAACACATGCTGCAGCGACATTGAATACCTATTATGGAAAGGTGCACAGTGGATGGAAACTTGTAAATGGACAATTAATATTGGACGTTGAAATTCCTGCAAACACAACAGCCGCTGTTTATATTCCTGCTATAAACGCTTCATCTGTTACAGAGAATGGTAAAACTGTTACATCTATTCAGGAAATAAAAATTATTGAAACAAGCAATGGGTATTTGCAGTTATTGGTTGGCTCGGGAAAATATCAGTTTGCAGTGAAACAGTGATGCAATAAAGTTTTGATAGATTCCTTTTAGCCATTACAACTCACAGGTAATACAATTTTTTAAAATATTTTCTTACACTAAAATATTGGTATGCAGATCGAAAAAAATAAAATTCAGGAATATAACCAGGGTTCGCTTGCGGATCATAAACGAAAATTTGAATTTGTTGCAGAAGGCATCAGCAATATTGAAGATGTAATTCAAAAACTAATGGATTTCCAGGTTGCGATTCCCAGTTGGGCCTTAGGCACCGGGGGCACAAGGTTTGGCCGGTTTTCAGGGGCTGGCGAGCCAGGTAATATAGAAGAAAAATTAGAAGACGTGGGTCTGTTGCATGCTTTGAACCAATCAAGCGGAGCAATTTCACTGCATATTCCCTGGGATATTCCGAAAAATTATACATCTGTTAAAGCATTGGCTGCCCAATTGAATATGAAATTTGATGCAGTAAACTCCAATACTTTCCAGGACCAGAAGGGCCAGGCACAAAGCTATAAGTATGGTTCATTACAACATGTAAACAAAGCTGTACGCAAACAGGCTATCGAACATAACATCGAAGTAATAAGACATGGTATTGAACTGGGATCAGAAGCATTAACCGTATGGCTTAGCGATGGCAGTTGTTTTCCGGGGCAATTAAATTTTCGTAAAGCATTTCAAAATACATTGGAAAGCCTGCAGGAAATTTATGCGGCATTGCCGGCTAACTGGAAGGTGTATGTAGAATACAAAGCTTTTGAGCCAAATTTTTATTCCATGACGGTAGGGGATTGGGGGCAGTCATTATTATATGCAAATAAATTAGGCTCCAAAGCTTATACGCTGGTAGATCTTGGCCATCATTTGCCCAATGCAAATATTGAACAAATTGTTTCCTTGTTATTAATGGAAAATAAGCTGGCTGGTTTTCATTTCAATGACAGCAAATACGGTGATGATGACCTCACTGTTGGCAGTATAAAACCTTACCAGCTTTTTCTCATTTTCAATGAACTCGTTGAAGGGATGGATGCAAAAGGAATGGACCATTCAAAAGACCTGGGCTGGATGATCGATGCAAGTCATAATGTAAAAGATCCGCTGGAGGACCTGATTCAATCTGTTGAAGCTATCATGCTAGCATATGCGCAGGCATTAACAGTCGATAGATTCAAATTGAGTGAAGCCCAGGATAATAATGATGTGGTGGCAGCGCAGGAAATATTGCAAAATACTTTTCGAACAGACCTGCGACCTGTTATTGCAGAAGCAAGGCAAAGAAGCGGGGGTGCTCTGAATCCGCTGCGGTGCTTCAGAGATTTTAAGATTCGCGAGCAACTGGTGAATGACAGGGGCAGCAAGTTGGTTGCAACAGGGCTCTAATAAATTTGTCCTGAACAAGTTTTTCGATCAGCTTTACGTTGGAATGATGGAAAGAATTATCAGATACTCATATTCATTAACCAATCTTTACTGATGTCATCGTTAATGAACCACCTACTGCTTTATCATT
>CAMPGG010000123.1 GCA_946885335.1 uncultured Chitinophagaceae bacterium | reverse complement strand
ACTGCATTAGCAGAAATCAGTCAAGGCAGAAAACGAAGTCATTGGATCTGGTATATCTTTCCCCAGATACAAGGTTTGGGCTTCAGCGAAACATCGAAGTTTTATGCCATAAAAAATATAGATGAAGCGGCTGAATATTTAAAGCATCCTGTGCTGGGCGAAAGGTTGATCCGCATTTGCCATGCACTAATAAAAAATCCTGGAGATGATGCAAATAAAATCTTTGGCAGCCCGGATGATATGAAACTAAAATCATCCATGACCCTGTTTGCAGCATTACCTGGTACTGATCCTGTTTTTCAAACGGTGTTAGACAAGTTTTTCAATGGAACCCGGGACAGTAAAACGATTGAAATTTTGGCCAGTCAAAAAAGATGATCCGAAAGAAAAATTCAAAATGAAAATTTCTAGTTAGTTCTTCCTAATCAATAGGAAATTGTCTTACATAAGATTTTGCATTTTTCATTTTGCATTTTGAATTATAATTTACTTTTAACTTTAACCTGCACCTGATTAGTAAGCTTTAAAAGTTTTTGAACATTCCAATCACTTTAAACTTATTATTTATGGCGAATAAAGAATTCAATACTTCCCGCGCCGAAGCTTTCTCAGGTTCACTAATTGATCTTTTAAATAAAAGCTCCCTTGCATTAATGATTTCCATTGGGCATCGCTCCGGTTTGTTTGATAGATTATCTCAAATGGATTTTGCAACATCGGAAGAAATAGCGGAAACAGCTAAACTGAATGAACGCTATGTAAGAGAATGGCTGGGTGCCATGGTAACCAGTGGTGTTATTGATTATTTACCAAAGGACAAATTATATAAACTACCCGCGGAGCATGCTGCTTACCTTACACGGAAAGCAGGTGCTGATAACATGGCCGTATTTACACAATATGTTTCGGTGATGGGTGAAGTGGAGGATGATATTTTAAAATGTTTCCGGGAAGGCGGAGGCGTTTCTTATGAAAAGTTTCACCGCTTTCACGAAGTAATGGCGGAAGACAGCGGTCAATCAGTTTTATCATCTTTGGAAACACATATACTGCCTTTGGTTCCCGGGCTAACCGATCAATTGAAAGATGGAATAGAGGTGCTGGATGTTGGTTGCGGCTCAGGAAAAATTATTAATAAACTCGCATCCATCTACCCGCAGTCAAAATTTACCGGCATGGATCTTTCTACTGAAGCCATTGAAAAAGCGAAAGCGGAAGCAAACGCCATGCAATTGAAGAATGTTGAATTTATCATCAAGGATCTTTCAGACTTTCACCAGAACGCACCAGTTGAACAATTTGATTTTATTACCACCTTTGATGCCATTCATGACCAGGGCCAACCGCTGAATGTGCTAAAAGGGATTCGCATTGCTTTAAAACCCGGTGGCACTTACCTGATGCAGGATATCAGTGGTACAGGAAACCTGGAAGAAGATATTGATCACCCCATAGGTACATTTCTTTATACCATTTCCTGCATGCATTGCATGACGGTTTCACTGGCACAAAATGGTGAGGGACTTGGCGCCATGTGGGGAGAAAAGCTGACGAAAGAATATTTGCAGAAGGCAGGATTTTCAAGTGTTGAAACAAACAAACTTGCACATGATATCCAGAATAACTGGTACGTAGTAAAAAAATAATCAACAATAGAATAAAAGATATTCTTCCAACAGGTGAATAAATGGCTTATAATTCTAACCCCATCTCGTTTAACCCAATCCTGTTCGCCTAAGTATAAACCCATAGTTCACAACATCAACCTTAAATCCACTACCTTACGTCGCATTATAAAAGAAACCAATCTCCCATGAACAAAGGCGGCCCTATAATCATTATAGAAGACGATTCGGATGACCAGGAAATATTATCCGACATTTTTAAAGAATTTGATTACAAAAATGAAATTGTTTTTTTTAAGGATGGTGAGTTGGCACTGGAATACTTAATTAATACTGCAACCGAACCGTTTATTATTTTTTCAGATATTAACATGCCCCGGTTAAACGGTGTTGAATTAAGAGAAAAAGTTCATAACAATGAAGATCTAAGATTAAAATCAATCCCTTATTTATTTTTTACAACCAGCGCAGAACAAAAACATGTAGTGGATGCATACTCTAAATCGATCCAGGGATTTTTTATCAAACCTGCCAGTTATGATAAACTAAAAAGCACAATCAAAATAATTGTTGAATATTGGCAGGAATGTGTCTCACCCAATTATATCAAATAACCAGGTCAACTCTTTTATTGATTAACTAACCTGTAATGACAACCGAAGATGAACTTTTACAATTTTGTTTAGCCTGGGACCAGGCAATGGTTGGTAACGATGCTGATGAAATCAGTAAGTTTATGAGTGATGACTGGATCCTCGTTGGTACGGAAGGTGGCATCACTTCCAAATCCAGATTTCTTTCATTTATCAGGTCTGGCGAACTAACACATAGCAGAATGGATTCGGATGAAACCAGCATTAAATTTTATGAAGACACAGGTATTGTTACCAGCCGGGGAACAAGTGCGGGGAATTATAAGGGACAATCGTTTGAATTGTATGAATGGTCAACCAGTATTTTTATTCGGAAGAACGGACAATGGCTTTGTGTGCATACTATGCTGACTCCAGCAAAGAAATAAAAGATCCCGGTTTATTTATTGATCGCCAGCCTGCAGGTCCAGCGACTATCAGGATTGGCAGGAAATACAAGTAAAAAATTATTCAACCTGTCAATTCTCTCTGCTATTCCTCCGTTAAAATAACCTCCTTTAAAATGCAGGTTTCCTTTTTTATCTATGGTAAATGTCCCTGAACTGGATTTTTCAGCCGCAGTATAATTATATTTTCCGTCTTTATTTAACGTAAAGGATCCTCTTGAAATGTATTCATAACTGCCATTCCGGTATTTGGTTGCGGTACAACCATACTTGCCAAAAGACACTTTAAAAGCAGCCTTTTCGCCGGTCTTTAATTCCGTAAACGAAACAGGTAAAGTATATACAATGGATTCTACTGAACTGCTTGCTTTTGTTTTTAAATTTTGAGTGAAAAACGTAAATGACGCAGCAAACAAAACAATATAGCTGGAAACCGATCCTAAAAGATTATTGTATTTCATTGGCAAAAAAAATGCTTTGTACCTGTTTACGCGTTAGGAATTAATCAATTCCTGAGTTAAATATAAAATTAAAATGCGCTAATTGTTATGATTGAAAAAAAAAGTTATCAACCAATGTTATGCGTTATGAACATTCCTGAATAATAGAAAATCTGCTGGTGAAAAAGCCATTCTACATTATAGGAAAAATAGTTTTCCAGCATACTAATTCCTGGATATTGATTCACCATCTTTTAATAAATTTTTTTCCCTCCCTTTCTTTTTTTGTAACTTATAAGTGAAGCCTGAAGCGGCATTTAAATCGTTTAATTGTTTATGAAGCCGTTAACTACCACGGAGCTAAGAAAAGTTATCGCCCTCAGGGATCTCCCGGAAAAAGACCTGCAATGGATCCTGGATCATGGTGAATACAAAGAGTATGAGGATGGGGCCATTGCTTCCAGGACAGGGGAACCCATTGATTACATGTGGATGATATTGGAAGGAAAAGGGAATTTTTACCTTGATATCAGCGGCCGGCTGGTACACTATTATACTTTTGAGAATAATGATAAAACCGGTGGTGTTGGAGGATTGTTACCTTATTCCAGAATGAAAACTGCACCAGGTTTCACTTTTATAGTTGGAAAGGGTAGAATTTTTTTGCTCCATAAAAAATATTTCCAGCAACTGGAACAGCTGAACCCGGCTTTTATACAACGGTTGATCGGTTACATGACGGAAAGAGCCAGGGCTTTTGCCACACTTCAGTTGCAGCAGGAAAAAGTGAATGAATTGGGTAAACTTTCCGCAGGTATTGCTCATGAATTGAATAATCCCGCTTCTGCTATTACCAGGATATCATCTGAGTTAAACAGGCGGCTCATGCTGAACTATGAATTGACAGAGAAACTTCTTCAATACAAGATCAATCCTGAACAAGTAAGGGCCATTCATGAAAAATCAATGGAGAAAAACCAGGCAAACGAAAACAGGCAGAGGATAACTGCCATTCAAAAATTGGAAAAAGAAGATGAAATCAGGAACTGGCTTGAAGAAAAAAAATGTTTGGAATGTGTTGAAGGCAGCGAAACATTTGTCGAGGCCGGATGGAATGTAGCTGATCTTGAAAATGTGCTTAAACATGTAGGATCAGAAGCACTTTCTCATGTAATGCGCTGGATCGAAAACCTGCTGGCATCGGGGTTAATATTAAAAGACCTGGAAGAAGCATCGAGCCGCATTTCTACTTTGGTTGGTGCCATAAAAAGTCATGTGCATATGGACAGAACCAATGACTGGTTACCGACAAATATTCACACAGGAATTGAAAACACTATTATATTACTTGGGCATAAAATCCGGGAAAAAAATATTACTGTAAAGAAATTATTCTGCGAATCCTTGCCTGCCATTGATGGTTTTGTTGGAGAACTGAACCAGGTATGGAGTAACCTGGCAGATAACGCTATTTATGCCATGGATCAAAATGGTGAACTGGTAATTGAAACTTCGCAAAATGATGATTCAGTAACGGTTCGGTTTATTGATAATGGACGCGGTATACCGCCCGAAATAAGTACGCATATTTTTGACCCCTATTTTACCACTAAACATGCCGGTGATGGCTCGGGCATTGGATTGGATATTGTAAACCGGATCATCAAAAATCACAATGGAAATATAGTAGTCAGTTCAGAGCCCGGGCGCACGGAATTCAAAATTACATTGCCTATTTCCCAGGCAAATGATGAAACCTGATTAACTTTTAAACTGTTTATGTATGACACTCCCATTTATTATTTTAATTGATGATGACATACAGGTACTCAGGGCCCTTCAGCGGGATGTCAGTCATCAATACCGGAATGCATACAGGGTAGCTGCCATTCCATCCGGTGAAGAAACGCTGGAACTGATCAAAGAATTAAAATTGAAAAACGAGGAGATCGCTTTATTCATTTCTGACCAGCGGATGCCGGGCATGGATGGTGTGAGTTTTTTGGAGAAAGCAAAAGAAATTTATCCTGGTGCAAAACAAATTCTATTAACGGCCTATTCAGATATTGAAGTAGCTATAACAGCTATCAATGATATTAAATTAGATTTTTACCTGCTAAAACCCTGGAGTCCACCGGAAGAAAAATTATACCCGGTCATTGATGAATTACTGGACGACTGGCATGCAGGATTTAAACCCCTACCCGAAGGAATTAAAATTATTGGCTTCCAATGGTCGCCAAAATCACATCAGCTCAAGGAGTTTTTATCAGGAAACCTGGTACCTTATTTATGGATGGATGTTGAACAACATGCAGATGCGGAAAAATTCATGTTAAGTGCAAATGCATCGAAGGCTGATCTTCCCCTGGTCATTTTAAAAGATGGGACAGTCATGATTGATCCTGCCATTAAAGAATTAGCCAACCGGTTAGGATTAAAACAAATGGCCACCGAAAAAATGTATGATGTGGTTGTAATCGGCGCAGGTCCGGCGGGTCTTGCCGCTTCGTTGTACGGATCATCGGAAGGACTTAAGACTTTATTAATTGAAAGAAATAATCCTGGTGGCCAGGCAAGCAGCAGTGCAAGAATAGAGAATTACCTGGGTTTTCCATCCGGGCTTTCAGGGGCGGAACTAACACGCAGAGCCGTAACACAAACAATCCGCTTTGGCACAGAAATACTTACGCCACAGGAAGTAAAAAAAATACGTGTACAGGATGGATATAAAATCATCGAAATGGCAGATGGTTCGGAAGTTCATAGTAAATGCATCGTTATTTCCACTGGGGTAGCCTATCGGAAATTGCAGGTTCCCGGTGCGGAAGATTTTGCAGGTGCAGGAGTATATTATGGAGCAGCATCTGTAGAAGCCAATGCATGCAGGGATGAGATCATTTATATTATTGGCGGAGGAAATTCTGCCTGCCAGGCAGCCATGTACATGAGCAAATTTGCCAGGGAAGTAAATATACTGATCAGGCGTGACAGATTAAGTGAGGTTGCGGCTAACTATCTTGTTCAGCAAATCAGTAAGGTGCCCAATATTCATATCCTGCCCAATACGGAAATTATTTCCTTTATGGGTAAGCAGGTACTTGAAAAAGTTACTTTGAAAAACAATAAGACCGGTGAAGAAAAAACCGTTCCTGCAAAAGCCGTTTTTGTGTACATCGGCGCTAAACCCAGTACAGAATGGTTGAATGATTTCATTATCAAAGATGAAAAGGGTTTTATCATTACAGGGAATGATCTGATCAAAGAATCAAAATTTCATACCTGCTGGAAACTGGAACGACAACCCTATATGCCGGAAGCCAGTGTACCCGGCGTATTTGTTTCAGGAGATGTAAGATTGGGTGCACTTACGGGAATATCATCCGCCGTGGGTGAAGGTGCCATGGCAACCAGGTTTGTAAGAAAATACCTGCAGGAAGTTTAATAAATATAATTAGTCGTAAAATAAGGATGTTGAAATGAACTATTCACCTGATAGCTGCATCCTCTTGTGCACTTATTCTTTTCTTTTATAAAGCTAAAATATCTATATTTTTAGCCTACCACAATTAACCTGCATGTATCATAAAACCAAACGCCGGGTTCACACATTATTACACCCGGAACTGGGCAACACTCATTGGGACAGGGCATTGAATGCTTTTATCATCCTGCTTATCCTCTTGAATGTAATAGCCGTAATGCTGGAAACCATTCCATCCATTTATATTCCCAACCAGGCCTTTTTTAATTATTTCGATATTATTTCCGTAGCTATTTTTTCAATTGAATATATTTTGCGGGTATGGAGTTGTGTACATGAAGAAAAATACCGCCACCCGTTTTATGGAAGATTGCGATACATGGCTTCGCCTGGCGCTATTATAGATTTACTGGCCATCCTACCCTTTTATTTACATGTTATTGTAGGCCTGGATCTGAGGATTCTGCGAATACTACGACTTTTCAGGTTCCTTCGTTTGTTCCGTCTCACCTCTTACATGAAGGCAACCAAATTAATCGTCAATGTTTTCCGTTCGGTCTACAACCAGTTGTTATTAAGTCTTGTTTTAGCTATCACCCTCATTATTATTTCATCAAGCCTGGTATACTTTCCGGAACACATTGCGCAACCGGATGTTTTTACCAGCATTCCGGCAACTATTTGGTGGAGTGTTGTTACATTAACTACAGTGGGTTATGGTGATATGATACCTGTTACGATCATAGGCAAAATATTTACCGGCATAATACTCCTGGCTGGCGTTGCAATGTTTGCATTACCCGCAGGTATTATTACCGCAGGATTTTTAGAAGAAATAAGAAAACAAAAAAAACCTGGCAAACAACAAATTTGTCCCCACTGCCATAAACCTATTGATGCTGAACATGCAAACCATTCATAATTCTTTCCTTCCTGCATTTTTTTTAAACAGACGTTTGCATACATTTTATAATTATATCTGTATTAAGTTTGAAAAGGGCTTTATAAGAGGAAACTTTCTTTTAATTAAAATAAATACCACTGCATAGCATGACCGAAGAAATATTAAATCAATTTGCTTTAAACAACCCGGGAAATAAAGAATATATCATTACGCCATTTGGAAGCGGGCTGATAAACCGTACCTGGAAAGTGCAGGTCAAGGGTGCAGAAGATGCTTATATTTTACAAAACATCAATTCCGCCATATTTAAAAATCCCGCTGATATTGCATTAAACATCCGCAACATTTCTAACTACCTGCAAAAAAATTATGCTGGGTATTTATTCATGTCGCCCATAAAAACAATTAGTGGCGATGAAATGTATAAAGACCCAGAAGGAAATTATTACAGGGTATTTCCTTTTTTACAAAATTCAATTTCATTCGATACAATAGAAAGTCCTGTGCTGGCCCGTGAAGCGGCACAGCAGTTTGCCCGTTTTACCAAACTGCTCGCTGGATTTGATGTACAATTATTGAAGATTACCTTACCTGCATTTCATGACCTTTCTTTACGCTACAACCAATTTTTACAAGCTTTGAAAGATGGCAACCCGGAAAGAATAAAACAATCGCAGGAACTGATCAACTGGTTATTGGAACAGAAAAATATTGTTGAAACATATGAATCGATAGTAAAAGAAAATAAAATTAAAGTAAGGGTTACGCACCACGATACCAAATGCAGCAATGTTTTGTTTGATGAAAACAATCGTGGATTATGTGTGATTGATCTCGATACGGTTATGCCGGGTTATTTCATCAGTGATGTGGGTGATATTATGCGAACCTATCTTTCTCCGGCCAATGAAGAAGAAAAAGATTTTTCCAAAATTGAGATCCGCGTTGATTACTTCAAAGCGATTGCTGAAGGTTATTTAGGCGAAATGAAGGATGAACTCAATGAAACAGAAATACAGTATTTTGTTTATGCGGGTAAATTCCTGGTTTACATGCAGGCTATTCGTTTCCTGGCCGATCACCTGAATAATGACACATATTATGGCGCTAAATACGAAGGACATAATTTTATAAGAGCAAAAAACCAATCGGTTTTACTTCAAAAATATATGGAGCAGGAAGAATTATTAAACAGCATCGTGTTAGATTATTCTTCATCCCTTACACCAGAAATATAAAATCATTTTAAATCTCCTGGTCAATAGTTCCATTAGTTATTTTTTTTGTTTGCGCAATCGTTTGCTTATAAATAAGCATTTGTATGATAACAGATTTCCGTATTTTGAAAATTATTTATGGAAAAACACACAACCCTAACCGTAAGACAACCGGAGAACCTTACTGAAAATAAAAAAACTGGCAGCCTGTATGCCATGATTGTTATTGGTGCACTCTTTTTTGTTTTTGGATTTATTACCTGGATCAATGGAACGCTGATCCCCTTTCTTAAACTGGCCTGCCAGTTGGAAACAGATATCCAGGCATTCTTTGTGACGTTTGCTTTTTATATGGCTTATTTTTTTCTCGCCATTCCTTCTTCATTTATTTTAAAAAAGACAGGATATAAAAATGGTATGGCAGTTGGATTAATTGTAATGTCCATCGGGTGTCTTGTTTTTATTCCAGCTGCAACCAGCAGAAGTTTTACACTTTTTCTTACTGGTCTATTTATCCAGGGTGCGGGGCTGGCATTATTGCAAACAGCATCCAATCCTT